>NZ_JAAHHM010000177.1:0-11262 GCF_010692445.1 Moorena sp. SIO3E8
CAAGTCCCACCCGATAATAATCGGGCAGAGCGCTCTTTGCGTTTGGCAGTGACTAAGCGTAAAGTCGCAGGGGGGTCTCGCTCCTGGAATGGGTTTGAGCGTTCAGCAACATTATTAAGTGTGATTCAGTCTTGTCGTGCTCAAGGGCGTAATACCATAAAGTTCCTGAGTCAGGCTGTGTCCTTAGCAGTCAGGCAGCGTTCTCACGAATTGTCTCTGATTCCGCTTTTGAAGTGAGTGGGGTGACTTTGTCAATCTCTACACCTGAATGCTTACCTCGCTTTTTCATCCATATATTTATAGTACACGATGTCCTAAAAAGTTGTCAAGGGTCTATGAAAAGTTTTTCATTAGTCGGTTTATGCCCTTTGAGGACTCCATGTCCTAGGAGTTAGTATAAAGAGACTAATCCAAAACGAAAACTCATGATAATCAACAGAACCATTACTGTGTCGGTAGTAATCGACGACTTGCCCAGAGTAATAAAAGAGGCAAGGGAGCAATTAGGCTTGACTATAGCAGCAGCTTCCAGGAAAGCAGGATTAGACCAGTCTCACTGGAGGCATATCGAGAATGGTCGATACAAAAGCATCCCAGAGCGAACCTTGGACAAGATGATCAAAGCATTAGGACTTGACCTTGAAATCAGCTGGCCGTCGCATTGCAGCTGTGGTTGATTTTGGTTGGGGGAGTGATCGCAGACCCTAGACATTAAGTTGCCTTAAGGTCTGCCCCGATAGAAGTCCAGTTCTAAGAAGCCAACTCCACCCGCACTGTAACCCCTGGACATTAAGTTGACTTTCTTTTCACTTTGGTTTCAAAAGTCAACTTAATGTCCAGGGAACACGACCAGGCAAATCAGACTGAATCACCATTAGCCCAAAAGGCTACGCTGCGCGAACGCGACAAAAAGGAAATTTGTGGAGAATCTTTTGCCTGCCCAAAGATAACAGTTCTGCAAAAACCCTTGGCTAGTAAAGCTTTAATTGAACCGTTGTTGTTAGTTGCGGTTGATAACCCAGAGATAAATACAGAAATGGAATATGTTGAAAAACCTGAAGTCTTTTATGCCTCTGGATTGTGCGTCGCGTCGTTTATCAAAAGTTTCGCGATATTTTTCCAGGATTTGCGTTATTATTTATTTGAAAGGAGAACAGGAGCAACACCCTGTTCCCGGATTCAGTCAATGTTTACGGTCAACTAAATACACTGAGTCTTTAACGAAAATTCCCCGCGTCTTGACAAAGACCGGGGGGTGACATCTGAAGTAAAATACTAACTTCAGATGATTGAGTTGTGTTGTTGCTGATCATTGCTTTTTCGTGACTCTGATCAGGCTATACGCGATACCTAAGTAAAAAGGTTATCTCTCGCGAAACATGTGAGTCGTGAGAAACAACCCACAAAAAATTTCAATCATATTTCAATGTTATACCAAAAATTCCAAAAAGAAAACCCCGGAAACGCCCAAACAACTCCGCAATTATCAGACAAGGACACAGCCGAACTGCTGTCCACTGCGGTTTCAGAGAGTTTAGAGCTAGACAAGAAAAATAATTGGCAAACTGGCCAAGACGTCAACCCCACTTCTCAGGAGGTGGCGTGATGAGAAGCTGGAAATCCTTTTCTAAAAAAGATCGATGCCCTATCTGCTCCCCACATGGGCGGAAGGGTGATGCACCCTGTGGGCACGACGGTAACAGAATTGAAATTGTCTGCACTAAAGCTTTAGAACTTGGAATTCAAAAAGGGGATCAAGAAGGGGATTACGTTGCCATGAAGGAAGTAGGTGGAGTTCAGCCTGGAATGTTCTTTGTCCATCAAGACCATCTAAAGCACGACCCCAATGCTCCCAAGAAAAAACAGCGGAAGCCCCAAACTCGTGAGTGGGTTTATCGCAACAAACAAGGCGACCCAGTAGTTAAGGTCAAGCGGATTGATGATGAAAATGGGAAGCGCATATTCCAGTCTCGGATGACAAGTAAAGGCCATTGGACTAACGGGCTAGGAGATTTAACCCACGAAGATTGGGTAGTTCTCAACTACCACAAAGCCGTTGAGGCTAGAAAACAGGGCAAGCAAATCGGAATATTAGAGGGTGAATCCTGTGCTGATGTCCTAGAGTCCATTAAAGGTCTTGACATAGTCCCCATATCCTTCAAGGGAGGGACTTCAGGGTTTAATGCCTATCAACTTGAATTCTTGATTGGCTATGGCCACAACACAATCCTGTTCCCCGATATGGATCAGCCAGGGGTAGAACTAATGAGAAAGGTTCAGGAAGTGATAGGTCCTTGCCAGTGGGCTTACACCGATCCAGACCGTGGAACATGGAATCGCCTTCCTGCTGCTGGCGGGGAGGATATTGTTGACTGGGTAGAAAAGGGGGCAACCAAGGAACAGATTTTGGCTGCGATCGGACCAGAAAGGGAGGATGTAGGAAGGTCGAATGCTGCCGAACAAGGGAACCTGTTTGACCAAGGAGCGATTGCAGCCAAACAAATAAACCCACGCCAGGATGCAGATGACCTAAAAGCCCAGCTAATGGATTTGGCGACCCAAGACCTGGACGGATTTGACCTGGACATTGAACTGTCTAAGATAGCTAGTCAGTTCAAGAAGCAACCAAGGAACATCAGAAGCCTTTATCTTAAGGTCGTTGACAAGCTAGAGTCTGCTCACGAGATCAACGAGATAGAGCCAGAGATTTACGAGCTACTATCTGGCAAAAAAAGGCAGGTTGATGTTTACAAGATTTTCCATCCCAAAATAGCCAAGGCCATAAACTTAACAGATAAAAAGCACCTCCACGGGGCAGCCTCTTTAGCATTACTGTCAATAACAGGAACACTAGCCAAGGATGTAGGTATTCAGTTGAAAAACGACTGGCACGAGCGTTTGATTTTCTACAACCTGATAATCGGGGCATCCTCTATTGGGAAATCCCGTATCATGTCTAAAATAATGAAGCCTTTGCGGTTAATGCAAGAGGATATCAACGAGGAAACGGCACGTTTGAAAGAAAAACTAGAAGAGGTTGAACCGGAATGGCAGTCTTTGGATCGAAATGAAAAGAGGGAGAGGAAGGGGACAGAAGAAGACCCCAATCACCTCAAGAAACTGATTCATAACCAAAGACTTTATTTCATGGACGGGACGCCAGAAGCTCTCGATTCCTACACTGCTCGTCAACCAAAAGGCTTTGGAGTTCTTCATTATGGAGATGAGGCGTCTAGTGTCTTTGATTTTGATGCATACAAGACCAACTCAAGGAAATCAAAAAAAGACAGAATGACGGCTTGGGGGAATGGAAAACAAGGGGCTGTCCGCAGACAAGACTTAACGAAATGCTACGATTTCAAAGGCCAAAGAATCAATATACTGGCTGGGATACAGCCGAAATCACTAAAAGAGAATTTCCCTGATTTTAATGTAGACAGGGATGGCGAGTTGTCTCGATTGCTAAAAATTTTGATAGAAGAGCCTAGCTTAAGCGAAAAGCTTAAATGGGATGAAACAACAGTCGATGTAAGTGATGTACTACTAAGCATCTACAAAAAAGTAGAATCGTTTCCCGACAATGTTATTTGCCGAATTTCACGTCAGGCGAAGGAGAAATTCAAGAAAGAAAGAGAACGATACATAACCTGGCAGTACAGGAACAGAGAAACCAAGCCAGCCTTTGCTCAATGGATAGCCAAAATGGTCAGTCATTTAGCCAGAACAGCTTTGGCTTTACATATCCTTGACTGCGCCTGTGATGAAGGGAAAGACAAATTGTTAGTCACAGAAGAGACGATGGATCGGGCTATCTATTTTGCCAACATCCTTATAGCCAACGAAAGACATCTACAAACAATTGTCACTGGCTGCAATGAATCCTTCAAAGAGACCAAAGACAGGTTACTGGGAAAGGTTCACGACATCTTTGAGTTCATCAAGACAAAAGGATGCACAACCCTTCTTGCTATCCGCCGAAAGTTTCAGACCAGAGGCAGAAAAAAAGGCATCAACAAGAAAGAAGCAATCGCGTATGTCGAACAGTTGGAAAGAGTAACAGAGAAAAGTACAGGGTTGAAAGGCTTCGTTCAGCTCTCCAGGAACGATAAAGGTGAAATCACGGGCATTGAATATATTGAGGGCGAAGGAGGGAATGGCGGCAGTGGTGGCAATGGAAATGGATCCACTCCTCCCTCGAATCCAGAGCCGGGAATGTCAGACTTTCAGATGGTAGTCGAGTCAAAACAGTACGCGGAACAGGTAGCTCTTCCTCCGCCTCTCTCTGATCCTATTTTGGAAGCTAACCACGAGCCTGTATCAGTTGGGATGGTTGAGCAAAGAAGTACAGAGATTGCCACTAACTCAGTGGCAGTACTAGAGAAACCCCCAGAGACTCAGCCAACCACCGCAAAGGGTTTTGGGGATGCCCAGACTCCTGTCAAGGTATCAACACCGCAGGATGATCGCGACAACCCAAGGTTTGATTCATTCAAGAAAACCGGGAGCCTCTACCGGATAGTCAAGGATCACGACAACAGCTCGGTTCTCTTAACTGATGAATTCATTGGCTTTGAGAACACAAGTAAGAAGATAGGCTCTGATCCGTTAAAGCTGAAGAGTGTACAATGCGTGGTTGAGCGTATTTCTTTGGAACCACAGATTTATCTTGTGGAGGAACTACGATATCAGAACGAAGAGGGGAAAAAGGTGGTACTCAATACTTGTCCTCCAGGGCAAATCCATTCTCCACTTATTCATTCTCCCGAAGTGCCCTTAGATCAAGTAATAGTCTTTGTTTACTCCGACGGGGTTCGCGATAGTTAATTCCAAAGGCTGACATCCGACGGGAAGAACTAAGCTTTCAGTCGTGTTTATGCGAACAGTATTCGCATATGGATTTAGCTAGCTGGCCGGGAACATGAAGGGTATCCCTTACTGCTATCCCTAGCTTTGCGCTGCCTTCCTTTTTGCCCGTATGGGTTAGAGGGAATTTGCTGTACCTGTCATTGCCTGGAGCTGTTCGCGTTGAACAATGATGCGACGCATTCCCCCACCTCGTCCAGGTGGTGGAAGCTTCATCCCACACCTCAGAGCAACCGAACCGTTAGGTGGTGTTGGCAAGAAGGATTCCCTAGCTCTACCTCAAAGGCCAGTAAACATACTGGATCTATGAGGCAACTAGTTGACACTCCCCATGGCTATAAGCCAGGGGATTCTTGGATCATCGACCCGTCTTGCTCAACCAGGTCGGAACCAGGAAGAGTAGAGGACAGTGTGATAAATACAATTCTGTCACACATTAATCCTGATTTTGTTGAACTCAAAAACACGCTCTATCCCTTGTACAACAAGAGCCTTGAGATTTCTGTCACAAAAAGCTGTCACAAAACATGGGGTCAGATCCACGGGATTTACCACTTGTTTTTTTTGGGTCTCACAACCCCTAAAAAGCGGCGAATCGAGCAATCAATATTGCAGATCCAAGTTGATTTCACTTATTGACTTATATCCTCAATAAGATGGGGTGGTAAAAACCATTGAGAGGTACAACGAAATAGATCGAGTGATACAGTGAAAAATACCTCTACAATATATATACATCAATACTTTTGATGTTTCACTTACTTGTGATTTTACTTGTGATTGTTTCTTCGATCCCTCAAAAATCTGTGACAAATCACAGGGAAACTCTTTCTTTAATCTCAACAAGGCATTTTGTTGAAAATCGGTTTTTCCCGCGATCGCTTCCTTAGTACGTTAATTTGAATTAGTTTGCAAATAAATCTATTAATACCCTAGTTAATGGTGTGTATAATACGCGCACCCTTTTACCTGGTTTGTGTTATTGTCGCAAAGTGTCGATGGTTCGTTACCTTGGGATGGTTCCCGATTAACGGAGAAAACTAAGATGCCCCGCTCTACTACCAAGACTATCGAATTCCCAGAGGACTCTGAAACCTTCAAAATGCTCAATGGTAGGCTCGAATATCTGGGAGATGAGCTTGGGTGTCTCAAAGAGCATTCCGAGAGCGTCTGGTCGCGTCTAGAGGAAATTGAGAGGCAGTTAGCTGACATAGATGGGTCGATTGATCGAGTGGAATCAACCTTGGCCAAGAAGATGCTCCCAGTACTCGATCGAATCGCAGTGGCTTTGGAACTCATCGCTTCTGGGATGCGCCAGAAAGAAGTCGATGACAACCTACTGGCAGCGCATTGTCCATGTACTGCCAGTAGGTTGCGGCCAGGAAAGCCACGTTGGATCGTTGAGCGAAGAATCCCCGCGCCCTTAACGACCGGGGAGTGTCGAATCCCTGCCAGCCAGCAGCACCCTGGGGATTAAGTTGACTTTGAGTAATTCGGGTGAAGTTCCTTTTTTGTCGCGATCGCTCTCAAATCAAAAATACCAGGACACGGATGGGACGCTTGCCGGTAATGGGTGGCCGTGATATTGGTTAAGTCAACTTAATTACCCCCCCCAAACAGTTGAGCGTTTGCTACGGTGAGGGTAAACGCAAAGGACGCAATACCAATGAGATTAAGGACTCCTAAGGCAACTTGCAAGGAACTAGGGATTACTATCAAGACCCTGGAGTACTGGCATGAGCAAGGAATGATAGAAGCTGTAATTACCTCCAACGGTGTCAGACGTTTTGATTTGGATTCGATCGCAAGTAAAAAGAACAAAAAGAGGCTCGACCGCTTGCCAGTAGCCCTTGACCCCTATAGACCTAACTGGGTTACCCCTAAGGATGCCAGGGAGATTCTGGGGGTGAGTAAGAATACTCTGATTAATTGGGAGGAGGAAGGCAAAATTCTGACCAAGCGAGATAACCGGAATCACCGCTGGTACGACGTTAACAGCCTGTATTTCGATTGATGCCAAAGCCTAAGTATAGCGCTACCTACCAAACGTTATGTTTTATGATTAATGATAAAAGCTGAAAACTATTGATAAATAAACAACTAAAATAATTGACAGCACCATACCAAACGTGCTAAATTAAAAGTGCATCAAAAAGGTGGCCGTAGAGTCGCAAAACAAACGGCCACCTTAATGAAGTCCAACGTGCAATTGGAACCAATCTATGATAGTCAATCATCGACCAGACCCACAGTCTGAGCTGTCGGTCTTTATCAAGACCCCGGAAGGTCGAGTATACGCTTCTGCCAAAGCTTGTTCTAGTCTCATTAATGCCAGTTCTGTAGCAGTGAACAATTTTGCTGTTGAGACTGGCAATGAACCTGAAGTAACCCTGAATATTCACTTAGCTGATCAGGTCATCACCGTCGGTCTTTTTGATGAGCGGTTTGTGCTGGATTTAATCCGTCATAACAAGCCAAAGGCTACTCCAGACTTGAGCGATTTTAGCTTGCGAACTTACCTTTGGGTGTGTGCAGGTTTTGATGCCAATTCAGTAATCAAGTCTGTAGTTGATCAGGTGTTTAACGAGGCCGAAAAAAATGCCGCTGTTGATTGTGATAACGGTGGCGGTATTACTCCCACTGGCATTAAAGCTATTTACCAACAGGAAGCGGAGTAATGGGACGGAATCAAAAGCCTCAGGTTATCGCAAAGTCTAAGCGAGCCAACCACTACACGGGAACCCTTGCCAAACGCTCTGGTGACCCAATTCAGTCCAGTGGCAAAACTGGAGAGTACACAGTTAATGGCCAACCGTATGGTGACATCTTACCCACCTCCTCTGGTCTACGAGAGACTGTCCGAACCAAAACCCAAGAGGAAGGACACAATGCCCTTGCCCCTGAACGGCAATCGAAATCCGAAGCAAAAGTAAAGTCAATCGGCTTTTTTGGCCGACGAGTTAACAAGTAGAAGAAACAGATGGAAGATTTATCGAAAGCCATAGACGAAGTGATTGCCCCTAAGGGTGCGGCAAAGTCGATTGCTGAACGCGAAAAGTTAATCAAAAAAGGGGGCACTCAAGGAACTAACGGGAGTATACTCCGCCGCAGGGTCAAGCCAAAGCCTCAAGTTAAGAACCCCCGTTAATTGAACTGCCCCGCCGGGTGCGGGGTAACCTTCTCTCTGATTGAAATTGCAAAAAAAAAGAATGAAAACCTACCTCTTTACTGATGGCAAAAGCTTGATGATCCGCGCATGCACCGAAGATCAACTAGAGTCTGCTCAGTATTTCTTCTCTGTTGAGTGCGGTCATCCGGTAGCGTTAATCGCCAGTGGTTCCGCTGACTTAGCAGAAGACTGCTTCTGTGAGCACTACCGCAACTGGTATTGGCACGGCATGTACAGCTTCAGTTCTGATTTCCTTTGGAAGTTTGCCCCAACGCACCACGAGTATGTGATTGCTCTAGCCAAGATGAAGGCAGTCAGTACTCGGGTCAAGTTAGGTAAGTTTGTTTCAAAAGTGACTTCTAAAATTCGTACTGCTGTGAATGAAGTGGTCTGGATTCTGGGCTTGGAAGATGAATCGGGGTATGACTATGACGAATGTGATTTCAACGAGGAGGTGTAGTGCAATGAACACGTTTACTCTTACTCAAACTTCTCGCGTTCGCATCAGTAACTTTCGCAAAACTAACCCTACTTTTGCTAAGTGGAAAATCGGATGTGCTCCGAAAGATGTAATAGAGGATCAATGCCGAACGACCTTAACCGAAGTCTACAGTACCTGGATTGATAATTGCGGGCAGGAGCACGATGTTCCATTCGCTTACGAATTTGTTCTGTAGTTAAAAATAGATACCTGGAAAAAAAACTGCCCCAGGTTTTGCACAAATCAATCAAGAATATCCAATGCTAACAACAATCAACCAACTAAAAAATATTGAAGCCTTGCCAGGGGTACGCATTTGGCAAGTAATAGAGTCAACCCCAGAATTGATACTTTTTCATGACGACCTCTTAAATGAGCCATTCGACGAGGATGCCTTTTTCCAGGACATTTGAGCGGGATTGAAAGCTCATGGAGAGGTGTGGTTCATTGATGGATTTGCAATATCCAAGAAATCAGAGAACCTGTATTTGACCGCTTCAGAATGGGACGACTGGGTGCGTGACCGCTTGATAGAGAATGGCTGTATCAAGGAAAAAGAGCAGCCACCAAAGACTAAGACTATTGATCTGAGTCGCCTCGCACAGCAGTCCTCCTCTGTCTCAGACCAGAAAAAGAAGACGACAAAGGTAACAGGGAAGGGGAAAAAGCCGGGACGCCCAGGGGTTAGCAAGAAGAAAAGACGTTGACGTTCCTTTTTTTGTTAACCGCAGCTAACCGCAGCTAACCGCAGCTTACTGCGGTTTCTCAGGCCATAAACTCTATCGCTATAGTTAAGCAAGACAAAACAGACGGGAGTTGCTCTTCCCGTCTTCCGTCAATCAATTGCCACGATACCAACCATGATATTTAATTTAATCAACGAATCGCGAAGCCATCGCGCCAAAATCGAAAAGACAACAGAATTCCTCGGATGGATGGACGAACCTCCGGCCTTGCTGAACGTGGAAAAAGAAGACCTCAAGGCTTGTCCACAATACTCCATTAGCGAGGATGGCCGGAGGGTACTATTTCAGTGCCGGTATCTCACAGAACATGGAGGGGTGGAGTACTTTCCGGCTAAGTACGCTGCACCACTGGAAGAAAAAGAAGACCAGCAGGTGTCCGAAATGTTCCAGACGTTTGAGATGGGAGAAGGGCAATCTTCCATAGTTTTCGCGATCGCATCAGATGTAACGTACCGTAGTCCCATCTTTCGGAAGGTGGAGAGTGGGCTGAAAGCTTCTGAATCGTTCTTTTTCGACCAAGGGCAAGTCGGACTTACCCGGTGGTTGCGTCAACGTTTCGGTCCCTGCGACCATGTAGCGGTGGTGGGGTTGGAGACCCTCTCGCATGAAACGATAGTGTCCGAATTAAGGCAGCTGAACCTTTCTCGTGAGGCAATTGTTTCCCGTGGCACGACCCTACTATTCTGGCTTTGTTCAAATGAATCCCTGGAGTACTTCCGAAAGTATGCCGGTGACCTTTGGGATATTCGCAGCATGATTGTTGATTTCGATTTACAGGAGGGAGTCGATGCGGCATGAATTTGACTTGACCAAGTGGTCTAACTCTGATCTATTTGATTACCGGGGGGCAGAGGCTAGAAGCGAAAAACTCAAAAGAGCTTTTGATTCGATCAGAAAGTATAACGAAAACATTTCTTACAACCCAAAAAGGACTTTAGCCATTAACCTTTCCGTTTTGTGGGAACTAACTGGAATCTCTCGAAAGTACATCAAACAGTGGGTTACAGACAACTGCCAATCTATTTTCCTTGAAAACAAAAGAGCTTGTCCAGGCATTAAAGTACCAGAGGATCAGGAGTGCAGCTACCAAACCCACCAAGTACCTTACAGCCGCTGCAATCATCAAAGATTCTCTAGGGACGAAGTAGCTGGACTGTTAGTTAAAATAAACCTTGATTTCTTGTTTTATGAAGACAACTAAGACTGCCAAAATCACTGAAAGATTCATTTCTGACCATCATAATTTTGCTCCCTTAAAAATCGACACCACTACCGAGTATTGCCTGGAAGATGGGGAGACTTGGCACGATGTTGCTGTTAGATTGATAGATAAGCCAAATCCCCTTATCTGTGACTACCGAAGAGCGATAGCATTGTTAGATATCAATTACAGGGAAACGATGTAACCTACTACCGCTCTGTTGTTGGGGAAGTGCTATGCTGTATTGGGCGACAAGGAGAAAGCTAAAAGCTGGCTCAACAATGCGAGTAATGAAGGGTTTAGTTCCGAAAAAGAAGCAAAGGCTCTTTTTCAAATAGTACAAAATTCTCCTCATAGTGTTTTAACATATATTGGGCACAACTTTTCGACTAGGGGAGGAAGCAATGAGAGGTTGTTGAAAAATATTCAATATATTGAACAGCAGCTTGAAGAATTAAAGTGAAAAAGCTAAAAGTATAATTTTGGTATCTTGCACTTTACTTAAGTATAGAGACCGTTACCCTAGAGAGGTAGCGGTTTTTTTATTTTTATGGTTAAAAGGAAGAAAAAACGGAAAGCCGACAAGGAACAAAGGCGATTACAGCGGAAGTTTGAACGGAGCCAGGTAAAGATTGACAAGGCAATCAAACGAGTTACTCTGGGTGCATCTCATTTGGGTGCGGCTCTTTTAAAAAGACAAAGAATAAGGTTTAGACAGGTATAGCAAGAGTAGGAGGAGCATTAGTAGAGCAACAAGCTTGAAAGAGTCGTTTCATTAAAGGAATACCATCAAGATACAAAG
>NZ_JAAHHM010000178.1:0-11210 GCF_010692445.1 Moorena sp. SIO3E8
GGCGAACCTGGCTTGAAAACTCTCTGGCGAGGGCTTTCTACCTTTTACCATTTGTTTGAAGGTTCACAACTTGCTTCTACGTCCTAGTCTCTATCACTGTTTCGACTACTTTTGCCTAATGGATAGCTTAAAAAAGGGGGGAGCCATACTCAAAGTCGGGTGCATCTCCTAAAAGTTGTTTGACAAGGTGGTGCGTTACGGGGCGGGCTGTCTAAACCCTGACTACGAGGCGAAAATAAGGCCCCCCCTAACACACCCTACGCAACTTTTTTACAAATATGAGATGCACCCTCAAAGTCCCCCTTTTTTAAGGGGGATTTAGGGGGATCTCCGAGTTTGAAAACACGCCCTAGTCCCCCAACTTTGGGGGAAGAGTCAATTTGCTTCTAAAAGTCCCCCGTCGGGGGATTTAGCTCACAGGGGTAGGTTTTTTACATTTGGGTAAAATATGGGACGACCGAGAGGGAGAGAAAAAGGAAAACAACGAAGAAGCGATGCAGCGCGGTCTTGGGGGTTTCCCCCATGAGCGACTGCATCAAGACAATGATGATTGTTAACGACAAATTAAGTATATTTTCTTATCCCCCACACCCCACACCCCACCCCCTACACCCCACACCTGAGGTCAAAGTAAAAAACCTACCCTTATGAGGGGGGATTTAGGGGGCTTGGATGTAGCAAATGAGACTTTTCAGACAACCCCTAAGGATAACTTCCTGCCTGAAGTCGCACTCTTTCAAGGCGGTTGAGAATGCGATTAGCCAATTCTGTTGCCTAGTTATATTTTCCTAGGTTAGTTCATCGCGCAGAGCCGTTAAAAGTACTTGAAAGTGGAAGATTTGTTCAGCACCCAAATCAGTATCCCCTTGCAAGATACCTTCAAGTTCCCGCGCTAAGCGCGACCCTTCTGAGAAACCAAAAATACCCAAGTTTCCAGCTAAACTATGAGCTGCCAACCTCCCTTGTTCTTGATGGGAAAAATTCAGAGACCCTTCTGAGAAAACCCTAGGGACTTGCTCTAAGATAGCCAATTGATTACGGCTCTTTTCCCGGTACTTTTCCCAAGCTGCAGCGATCGCTTTGAGGTGTTTTGAGTGCTTATTGGCGGTAATCTCTTCTTGGATTACAGTAGTAGGTTTAGAATCAGCATTGTCTGGCTGCAACTTTAGTCTATATCCCAGTCCATGTACTGTTTCAATCAAATCCTCGGGAGCACCAGCAATTCTTAATTTCCGGCGTAGCTTTCTTAGATGAGATCTAACTGTTGCTTCCGCTGGAAATTCTTTCGAGGACCACAAATTGTCTATAATTTCGTCAGTACTAAAAACATGATGGCTGTGGCGCAGGAATAACTCTAGTAGCCCATATTCCTTGGGGGTTAATGAGAGCAACTGAGTGTCGTAGGTTACTTTACAGCTGCGCGGGTCTAGTTGCAAGCTACCCCAACTCAGTACAGGCAGGGAGTTTGAGTTTACTCGACGCAATAGAGCTCGCATGCGAGCTGCTAGTTCCTCAAGATCAAAAGGCTTAGTTATATAGTCATCGGCACCAGCATCTAGCCCCCTAATCTTGTCTACACTAGCATGGCATGATGTTAGTAAAAGGATAGGCATGTGATAACCACTGGCGCGGAAACGCTGACAAAGACTAATTCCGTCAACCTTTGGCAGCAACAAGTCCAGTACAATCAGGTCGTAGGTATAAGTTGACCCATAGGCCCATCCCTGTTCACCGTCAGTGACAGCATCAATCACATAATTTTGCTTGGGAAGGCTGTTTTTGAGTAAATCAATTAAAGACTCATCATCCTCCACTAGTAATAGTCTCATCTGTACAACTACAAACGCTCAACAATAATGAATCACAACTTCCATTCCAATAGTTCTGCTATTTGAATAGCCAAAGTTATAGAATTAAATGGTTTGATAATAACACCAGCAATCCCGATTTTTTTAAACGGGTGTTGCTCTGCGATCTGAGTCTTGGCCGTCAGAAAAATAACGGGAATTGACTGGGTTTTAGAATTTGCTTTTAACTTCGAAAAGGTTGCAATTCCATCCAGATCTGGCATCATTACATCAAGTAAGATTGCGTCTGGCAGTTTAGTTTTAGCCATAGCGATACCTTCCAAGCCTGAAGAAGCTGTTAGTACCTCCCAATCTGTTTCAAGTTCCAGACCGACTTGCACCACTTCCTGGATAGTTTCTTCATCGTCAATTAGCAAGATGCATTTAGTACTCATGGTTATCTTCTTCTTGCTTTTTTAAAGCGGGTAGGGTAAAATAAAAAGTACTGCCTTTACCTAAAGAACTCTCTGCCCAAATTCTGCCGCCGTGTTGCTGGATAATTTTGCGGCAAATCGTTAGTCCCAGACCTGTTCCACCTTTCTTACGGGAATCAGATGAGTCCACTTGCTCGAAGCGCTCGAAGATACTTTCGAGCTGGCTATTGGGGATTCCTTGTCCCTGATCTTTGACTTGAAATGTGACATAGGCAGTTGTGGAGCATCGCAGCTGTTTCTGCTTTTTGGTTCTATTAACCTCGTTATCTGTTATTGCAGAGAGCCAAACTGTGCTATTGGCAGGTGAAAACTTAATTGCGTTGCTTAGTAAATTAGTCAAGGTTTGGACAATATAGTCGGGGTCAGCCCAAACAGAGAAAGAGGTGGACTTGGTTGCCAAGTTAACCCCATGTTCAGTAGCCATTGTTTGCATAGCCTGGACTGCTTTTTTGATCAAGTCAGCTGCATTGCAGGCTTTTTTGTCCATATTCACCTTACCTGACTCAATGCGCTGTAGGTCTAAGACATTATTGACTAAGCGCACCAGGCGATCAGTTTGTTCGTCGGCAATTTCGAGCATTCGCTGTCCTTTGGCAGAGAGCTTACCGAGTTTTCCCGTCGCCAGGATTTTCAGGGAACCGTGAATTGAGGCCAGAGGGGTGCGGAGTTCGTGACTGACCACTGAAATGAACTCGTCCTTCATCCGTTCTATGGCTTTGCGATCGCTAATATCACTTGTTAAGGCAAAAAAACCTTTGACTAAACCCTCCTCCTCGCTGAGATGAGGGATGTAGGTAACGCTGACGGAGTGAGTGCGTCTATCTTTGAGGGTCATTTCATGTTCGTAGGTGACTGTCCGACCTGACAAAGCAGCCTCCACATGCACCCGAATCTGCTGATAGACTTTCTTCCCATGGACTTTCTGAAGGTGAGATCCAGACACCTCTAAAGGGGAAAGTCCCAACCAGGTTTTGTAGGCTTGATTGTTGAAGCGATAGCGTTGTTCCTTGTCAATGTAGGCAATTAAAACAGGCAGTGCATTAGTGATGAGGCGGAGTTGTTCTTCAGAACGACGCAAAGCTTCTTCTGCCTGAAGGCGATCATTGATTTCCTGTTGCAGATTGCTGTTTACTTTCCTCAACTCGGCTGTCCGTTCTGCAACCATCTCTTCCAGATTCTCCAGCAGTTGAGCTTGGGACAGGGCAATGCCGATTTGGTCTGCCAACTGTTGCATCAGTTCAACCTCAAACTCACTCCATGGTCGAGCAGCCTGACACTGATGGGCGATCAGCAAACCCCAAAGTTGATTCTGGGGTTTAACTCGGCGATTTTGGCTGTTTGTATGGGAGTTGAGGCTTTGTAAGATCGGCACAACCAGTTTGGCTTTGACATGCCATTCATCCAGAAACTCAACTAAGCATTCAGCCAAAGCGGCATCAGGGCTGTGAACATCAGCGTAAGCTTGGGTGCGACCTTGACCATAGAGTTCTCGGTACTCTGGGGGAAAGACTTCTTCGGGAAACTCAACGTCGAGAATTGCCGGATATGTCGGTAAGGTCGCTTCGCTAATGATTTTACCTGTTCCATTGGCAAAAACTTGGTAAATCAGTACTCGATCAGCCCGAAGAATTCTTTGCACCTCTGTAACAGCAGTTTGTAGAATTTCTTTGAGTTGCAAAGATTGGCGAATTTTGAGAGTTACTTCAGAGAATAACTCTACCCGCTGATGTTGGCGTTGGAGTTCCTCTTTTGCTGCTTGTCGGCGCTTGGTAATGTCCCGCAGAATCAACAAGTGATTACCAGGTGACAAGTCTATAACTGATGTATACTCCACTGCTCGTGTCGTGCCATTTGGGCAGAGGAGTTGAACTTCCCCAATTTCTTGCCCTCTTTCCCAAAAGAGGTGCCATGCTTGTTCACAATTGAGGTCTAGTTTTAAAAAATTAATAATGGAGTGATTAATCAATTCCTCCCTTGCTAAACCAAATAAATCACAGACAGCAGGGTTCACCTCTATGAACTGACCGTTGTCACCAACGATAGCAATTGCTTCAAAGGAGCGCTCGAATCCAGCTTTGAGAAGAGATTCAAGCCTTTGAGGTTTCTCAGCAGACTGCATGACTACGCCAAATGTTAACTACTTTACTGTAATCTAAAGTAATCAAACTTTATTAAAAATTTACAAAAGTTAACTTTAAGACTTCTATTGCCCGTGAAATTTCACTTGAAGATTTCCCTAAGCTCCAAACCCAATCAAGGGGAATCAAACAGCATTGTAGTTATATATCGTTGTGCCCATTGCTGACCAAAAGACTGTTCTAAAATTCTTCGAGTCTTGTCATTATGCTGCTGCTGAGTACAGTAGTAGCGTTGTCCTGCCAGAATTTCAGCTTCCTGGTAAGGAGAAGAAATCGGCATCATGGCGGTCGCAATTTGACAATGCAGAGTCAAAAAATGCTTGACTTGCTCAAGGAAAGCCGCTTCTTCTTGAGCATCGGCAGGACGCACAAATATACAAAATTCCGAAAAAATATCTCCCCACTTGGGTAAATCGCGGTGTTGAGAAAACTTAATTTTGGGTAGTTTGGCTAAAACACTGCGATAAGATATCGGTAAGATGCGCTTAGTGGTAACGGGAGACAGATCAACAATAGCCGCACTAATAAACCTTTTTCCTCCCACAAGATCAACTCCGAAAATTGGCAAGTTGTAGTTGGAGTGGGGGAACATAACACAGTGGAGAATATCAAGGCGATGACTTACCTTTGCTAACTCTAGGTGTAACTTGCGAAACTGGGGGGTTTGATAACAGCGATTTTCAATTAATAGTTTCTCCCCTTCTAAATTTCCCTCCACGTAACCGAGATCCTCTGGTATAGTGTAAGGAGACAGAGATAAGTAATGTTGCCAGTGGTCTTCAATACAGTTTGCAAGTTTGCGAATGAGAGTATGCTGGTTTTCTCTTAGAGAGGGTTGAAGAGTTTTTAGCATCTTATATTAAGGTTTTAAATAAGGTTTTTTGGGTATCAACTTAGAGGATATATGAAAAGTTTTTTGATACTGAATTTTGCCACCCTAGCCCTCCAACTTTGAGGGAAGAGTCAATTTGCTTCTAAAAGTCCCCCAAAATTGGGGGATTTAGGGGGCTTGGATGTAGCAAATGGGACTTCTCAGACAACCTCTTAAGCCGGAAAATTTTTGTGGTGAGAAAGTGTTAGGTGTTAGGTGTTAGGTGTTAGGTTGCAGGTTTTGGGTATGAAAAATCTCAAACCTAAATCATAATACTTAACATCTTATTAAAAGTCCCCTAATATCTAATACCTAACCCCTAACACCTAGCACCTTGTCCCAACTTCAAGACATTTGGTAGTGTTGTTACTATGTTGTTGGCATAACCGGACGAATGCTGACGATTTTTCCTCCCATACGAGTAATGCGCTGCATCTCTTCATTCATTTGGCTGTAGGGAACCTGAATAAAGATACTGCTACTCTTGGGTAAAGGGTAACTGTTTTTAGTGTTTTCTTCCTTATGCCACAACCCTGTTACCTCATAGACAAAGGTACGACTTTCTGATGGTGAATTAGAACTGTCAAAAATTAAAGATTCACCCAGCATGTTTCCGATACCTCCTAATAGCTAACTCAGATTATATCAACTCCTGAACTTCTATTTTTAGAGCAAATGTGATCTAAGCAAGTGTTATACTAGCGACTTTACCGCCCATTTTGTTAATTTGCTGGAGCGTATCCGATAGTTTCTCATAAGGAACCAGAAGCTCTTTGCTAACGCGGCGCACTTTGGGATATCTAGGCAAGTTCATTCCTGATACTTCCAACCGATAAATACGACCTTCTCTTGCTGGACTTCGGAAGGTTTTATTGGGCGTAACACCTTTTTCAGAGGCTCGGTACGCCCAACCTTCACTACCGCCGGAAGGACCAACCACTGCTGAAACACTATTAAGAGCAAGTTCACTAGCAAGGCGAGACGCTTTACCTTCAACTTGTGCGCGATCGCTATTGGCATAGCCTCGGTAAAGGCGGAACATGCGAGTAAAGCCCACAACCTTTTGTCCGGTTTGAGTTGAGAAGCCTCGATAATAAGGCACGATGAAGTCACCAAAGTTTTCATCGTATTCAGCAGAATCGATATAGGAATCAATATCTGCTTCAAAGCCCTTGTTTTGGTAGAGGTCAAGGTGGTAAATTACCTCAGACTCATCATAGGGAGCTCGACCTAGCAAGTGCTTCAAGTTTAACTCAATCACCCGAGTTTGGAAGCTGTTGTACAGAAATTTCGACTTGTATAGCTCCGACTTAGCTACAGCTCGCACAAACTCCCGCACCGTGAGAGAGCCATTGCAGAGCAGGGATTCTAAACCGGTGAGGCGCTCATAAGCCATGATGTAGTCGTTACCGAGTACTTGTCGGTAAACAGCTTGAATGACGGCTTTGGCATCATCTTGGCTCCAGTTGGGGCGCAGTTCAATGGGGTTGCTATTGCTAAAGGCAGAGGTGCCTAAGCGGGATGCTGCTGTTGTAATTGCCACTTACTCTACTCCTATAGGACTCGACGTTTAGATGTTCTAGAAACTTCAGGCACGGGTAATACTCATGACTTGACAACCGCGCTTGTTTAGTTTTTGCAGGGTGGGAGATAGCCGTTCGTAGGGCACGACATATTCACTGATGCTGCGCCTGATCTGAGGGGCACGTCCCATACCTCCTTGAGTTACTCGGAGTCGATAGAACTGTCCCTGAATGTTTGCAGTTGTGCCGGTGAGTGCTTGTCCGCCATTTGGGGTTCGCACGGGGTTTGCCATATTGCGAGCCAGCTCATAGGTTAAACTAGGACGACCGCCCTTGCCCTGAGCGCGATCGCTGTTGGCGTAACCACGATAGAGCTCGAACATGCGGGTAAAGCCGACGGTTTTTTGTCCCGGTTGATTGGAAAAGCCTCGATAGTAGGGTACGATGGAGGTGCCAAAGTTCTGCTCATACTCAAGGGAGTTTATGTAGGAGTCGATATCTGCCTCAAACCCCTGGTTTTGATAGATATCGAGATGATAGATGATTTCAGACTCATCATAGGGAGCCCGACCGAGTAGGTGCTTGAAGTTCAACTCAATTACTCTCGGATGAAAGTTGCTGTAGAAGAATTTCGACTTGTAGATTTCTGACTTGGCGACAGCCCGCACAAAATCCCTTACAGTCAGGTAGCCTTGGCAGAGTAAAGACTCAGCACTGGTGAGACGCTCAGAAGCCATGAGATGGTCGTTTCCGAGTACTTGTCGGTAAACAGCCTGGATAACAGCCTTAGCATTGTCTTGGGTCCAGTTGGGGCGCAGTTCAATGGGGTTGGCATTGCTAAAGGCGGAGGTTCCCAGCCAGGATGCTGCTGTGGTAATTGCCACTTGTTGTTCTCCTAATTTTTAATATTGCTTGATAGTGGTGAGATTTCAGTTGCCTTAGGCTGGCGTAATACTTGTTATTCGATCACCTTGCTTGCCAAGCTGCCGCAAAGTATACGATAACTGATCGTAAGGCACCAGATACTCGCTAATTGTGCGCCGGATTTGAGGACCACCTCTTGTCACCCCTTGAGACACTCGCAAGCGGTAGAGCTGCCTTTGGCTACCTGCATTTGTGCCGATAACTACCTGTCCCTTGGTTTGGGTTCGGACAGGAGTTGCGGTGTTACGAGCCAGCTCATAAGTTAAGTGAGAGGGATTGCCATTGCCTTGGGCGTGATCGCTATTGGCGTAACCGCGATAGAGCTGGAACATGCGACTAAAGCCCACAACTTTCTGACCCTGTGGGCTCTCGAACCCACGGTAACTCGGCACAATCGAGTTACCAAAATTTTCTTGATATTCCTGTGAGTCGATGTAAGAATTTATCTCCGCCTTGTAGCCTTTTTGATTAAAAAGATCGACATGATAGGCAATTTCCGACTCATCATAAGGGGCTCGACCCAGAAAATGCTTATAGTTCAACTCAATAAACCTTACTTGGGGTGTGGAGTTTAAGAACTTTTCCTGGTATAGTTCTGACAGAGCCAGTGCCCGGATAAAATCTCGTACCGTAATGTCACCTTGGCGCAATAGAGACTCTGCATTGGTCAAACGCTCGCAATCCATGACATGAGCATTGCCAAAGACCTGTCGATAGGCAGTTGTAATCACTGCTTGCACTTCATCTTCTGTAGAGTAGGAGCGCAGCTCCATTCGAGGGGAATCCGCAAAAGGTGCGATGCCTAACAGCCTCGCTGTTGTTGGACTTACCATATTAGTCTCCTAAATTTCTTTTCTAAAAAACATTGCCCGGAACTTCAGAAAACCGTTAATCAACTATCAACAGCCACCTGGAGTTCCGGGCAACTCGAAAAACCCTAGCTAAGAGCGTTAATTGTGTAATCGAGATAGGAGTTTGCCTCAACGGCAGGGTCACCACTTAGACCATGGTTCGCCTTGATGTACTTGAGAGCTTCGACATACCAGCTCGGAGAAAGTTCAAAGGTGAGGTTGATTTCGGCGATTCCTGAGATCAGGTACTCATCCATGGGTCCTGTACTCCCAGTCACCAAACAATAGGTAACCATGCGCAGGTAGTAACCGATATCACGGGCACATTTTGCCTTCCCTTCAGGAGTCGAAGCGTAGTTCGGTCCTTGCATCTGCGTGGTATAGGGGAACTTTTGGTAAACAGCTTGGGCTGCACCATTAACTAGAGTCTCAGCTTTACTGGTTAAGCTTTGAGCAGCTTCCAAACTTGCAGTAGCTTGGCGAAAACGACCGAACGCACTCTGAATTTCGGCACTGCTCAGAAAGCGGCCTTGGGAGTCAGCGGTAGCTACTGCTTCAGTTAGGGGAGTTTTCATAATGTAATCTACCTCTCAAAAAAAAAGTTTTGCAAATTTTTCGTAAACAAATGCTACTGAAGAATTGAACGAGCAGATGGCTGTCCTAGGGTTTGGTGAAACTAGCCAACGGCAGCAGCAGCTCGATCAAAATAACCACTTAACTCAGACATTAGAGAGCTACAGTCACCAGGAGTAATGCCAGTTCTGTCATTGGCAATGGCGATCGCAGCGTCCTTCATCTTATTGATACCTTCAGCTACAGAACCTCCAGGAACTCCCAGTGCTACATAGGTTTCCCGCAGGCCATTAAGGCAGCGATCATCTAAAACACTGCCGTCACCAGCGAAGGTGGCATAGGTTACATAGCGAAAGACAATCTCCATATCGCGCAAGCAAGCAGCCATGCGACGGCCAGTGTAAGCATTGCCACCAGGCTGGATCAATTGGGGCTGCTCTGCAAACAGACTACGGGCAGCATTGGCTACAATTGCAGAGGCATTGCTTGTGAGTCGGTTGACCACATCCATGCGCTTATTGCTTTCAGCAACCATGCTCTTGAGGGAATCGAATTGATCGTTACTGAGATATACACCTCGGGTATCAGCTTGGGCAACCACCCGTGCAAATGCATCTAACATTAAAGTCTCTCCTTACATCTTGACTTGTATAAATCCAAAACTGGATAGTAATTGACTGCCTGCCCTACTCTGCCAAACAGCAGAGTAATGAATCAATAAGCAGCCTTGAATTACTCCCGTAGCTTCAATTCCGTTGAGCCTTCTTGTTAAGAATTTTGTAGCCTCTCTCAGAGACACAAGCTAACTCAAGGAAACTGACCCCTAACTTTTAAGTCAGGGATGCAGCGGCTTTCGGACCAAGACTATTCAAGCAAATCGTCTGTGCAGATTTTGTGCAATTATGTGAGTCAATTACAAATCGTAACAATTCAGCTATTTTGTTTTTGCCATCAAAGGGTAATAAAAAGGCTACAAAGCACTCTGGGTAACGGATATAGCGTTTAGTACTTCCTGAAAATTGAGCCGTTTGTCAGCTTTAAGAATCTTCACACGAAACTAATTATCTGACTAGTTATGAGGATGTCTTAGGAGGTATTGAAGGAGCTGGCAGAGTTGAGTATTGTGCGATTCTCCTAGGGAGACGCTACGCGAACGCCCTACTCCGGTCGGGTGAGACGGGTCAAGATTGTTTCACAGACAGACCGGGTGATCACTGCTGAGATTACTCTTGATGTTAGGGATGGTGGTTAAATCTATGCCCTAGGGTATAGATTTAAGTTTGCATGTCGCTCCCTAGGGATAAGATAAAAATTTTGTGGATTAAATACGCCAAATTGGCTATCTATAATCTAGTTAATATTTTACACTTAAAATGTTTAAATTTTTTCATTAAATAAAAAGGATGAAACCCATGTTCATTAGCGATTTAAGCTATTATCAAAATATTGAAAGTATTGAACAAAAAATTGTTGGTGGTTTCAGTCATGAATGTCAGAAAAAAAGATATCCAGAACTTACTACCGATATTAATGTTTGGATGGAACGACACGCGATAGCTTTTTACTGTAAACTGGAAAAACAGCGTGAAGAATGGATGATGATAGCAGCAGACGTTCAAGGACAGCATATGAGTGCTGCAACCTAGTCTTGTTGTTTACCTGACACATCTGCGTGAAACCTAGACGTATCAGGCTCGACACTGTCACGACTGAATCCATAAGAACCAGATGCAATGAGACGACTACATTGACGACTACATTAGGAAAACTTCAGTCGTGACAGTATATACTTCACTACTCTTTCCCATTGCTTACTGGACATGCCAGCTTTTTTGATCTTTTCAGGTGTTATCTCTTCCCCCATCACAAACATCTGGTAAAGAAAGACCATGCGATGCGCTATGGGCAGCCAAAGGCGATCGCCATCGGTGACAACTTAAGCCTGTATGCCAATTGTCAAGGGGGTTGAGGAAAAAGGCTTGAAGAAAAACTCAGACTGACCCTTTTGTCGGTCAGGAAAAGGAGCAACAATAAGTTTGACCTTGGGTT
>NZ_JAAHHM010000179.1:0-11106 GCF_010692445.1 Moorena sp. SIO3E8
CAACCGTGCTTTGCTAGCCATAAAGCTGAGCATGATTACTACGACCAGATTTGGTTTTCCCGTATTCGGTCTTTAAAGTGTAGAACCTGATCTGTTTGCTTTTCACACAGATGTGTCAGGCAGTCAGAGACCGCGCTGCCTCCCCAAGACCGCGCTGCATCGCTTTGATCAGTGATTAACCAGATTTGATAGTAATAGTCAATTGGCAATTAAAAATTTTTAATTGCTGTTGGTATACTACAAATCTTCACTGAGAACTTCATGGAAAGCAAACCCAGGGGCAGCCAATACAAAGACAATGGTAGGAAGACCAGCAGTTTTTAGCTGTAAGCTTTCGTAATATTGAGTAAACTTATCGTCTGGTATAGCCATACCCATAAAGATTAAGTCAGCATCAGCGGATGACTCATGAAGAATAGTATTAAAAGAACGCCCTTCGGAAACCAGCACCTGACAAATAACCCCAATCCGCAACTGTTTCACCCAATTACTTAGGTTTGCCCGTGCTGCTTGAGCTGCTATTTCATTAGGAACCACCAACTTGAGGTAAATCTCAGCATTTTGCCACTTCAGGTCGCTGCGCAATAGATAGGCGAGGAGCAACATCAGGCTACCATTGGCTTGCTTACCGCCCCACCAAACATCAATCCGTTGACGACTACCGAAACCCTGCTCCCGATTTTCCCGCAGAATCACTACATTACGCTTTGCCTGGTGTATGTGAGTAATCAAGCGACAGTAAGGCTGGCGACGGCTAAGGGTTTCGTTATCCCCGAGTAAAACTGTATTGGGAACTAGTGGTCCTATACCGTAAGTGTCTACCAGTTGCCGGGCTCCGGTAAAGGGATCCGGTGCTGTTACCAAGCGCACTAGAGCTTGTACACTGCGCCGTTCCAGATACTCACTGATGGTTTGTTCTAACTGTGCCTGCTTAGCCACACTATGGGAACTACTAGGTAAAATACTCGAAACGGTCACTAAACCGCGATTATGGGTCAGGGCATCGGCTAACTCTATCAAAGACCATCGTTTAGTGGGAGCTCCTGACAGCACCAAGATGTGGGGTCGCCAGTTTTTCGGATCAGGGTGATGACTAATCTGAAAAATACCAGTGCGCAACAGTGCCATCCAAATGCCCCGGCGTACATCCCCCCAAGCCGTGCGCAGTTCCCGCTGCTGTAACCAAAGGTAAACCCCCAAGACAATAACAGCTGCTGCCACTGTGGCAAAGGCATTGATCAAAAACATTACGATCAGGCAACCCAATGCCCCTAACAGTGACAGAAACCAATTAACTTTAAAGGAGGGTCGGAACGAAGGACTTTGCAAAAAGCCCTCAATGGCAGCTGCTACATTCAACACCAGATAGGTGGTCAGAAAGAACATACTTAGCACTGGTGCAATGATATCTAATTGACCAAGGCAAACTGCAGCAGTAGCTATTCCCAACGTTACAGCGGTACCAATCCGTGGTTCATCATCTCGTCCACTACCCGTACCTAGGAATCGCATCCAACGGGGTAATACCCCATCTCTAGCTAATGCCTGTAAAATCCGGGGAGCTCCCAGAATACTCCCTAAAGCACTGCTGAGAGTAGCACCCCATACCCCGAGTAGGATTGACGGACCCCAAAATGCCATTTGCCTCATAATCAGAGGATTGGCAATTAGGGCATCTCCCCCCACCCGCATCGATAGAATAATTGGTACGATCATATAAACGGCATATCCTGTGCCTACTGCTGCCAGAGTACCGATGGGAATGGCGCGGATGGGGTTGCGTAGATCACCGGACATATTCACCCCAGCCATGATACCGGTTACGGCAGGGAAGAAGACAGCAAAGACACGCCAGAAGGATTCTTTGGAGGTCACCCACAGCTCAATATTAGCTACATCATAAGGGTAATCATGGTTACCGACGAATAGAGCAATTAGGGATAGCGCGATCGCAGCCATAATAAAGTATTGAATGCGGATGGCGAGACTAGCGGAAGTCAAAGCCAGTATTGCCACTAAAATAGTAGTAATTAGCGCTACATAAAGCTGGTTGAGGTGGGGAAAGGTCTGAACTACGCTCTCGGCAAAACCAATAGTGTATAAGGCGACTGAGAGAGCTTGGGCAAAGTAAAGGGGAATTCCTACGGCACCGCCAGTTTCAATTCCTAGGGAACGGCTAATCATGTAATACGCACCACCAGCCCTAACAATGCGGTCAGTTGCGATCGCAGAAATAGACAGAGCCGTCAAAAAGGTAATACTGGTGGAGAGGGTAACAATGATGAGGGTACCCACTAAACCAACATTACCAAGTACCCAACCAAAGCGCAGGTACATAATAACCCCGAGGATGGTGAGAATCGACGGGGTATAGACCCCACCGAATGTTCCCAAACCTGAAGTTTTTTCCTGAGTAGGCTCGACAACAGGAGATGAGCGGCGACCAAAGAACAACTTCATATGTCTAAAACACGAATATAGTGCATTAAGCTAATCTGACTATAGGGAATAGGGAATAGGGAACAGAGATTTTCATTCCTTTGGTGTGGGCGAAACGCCCATGGATTTCTGAGTTGAAAAAGCCGTCGAGGCAAGCAAGTGCGAAGCGTCCTCGGTGAAATACCAGAGATGTTCATACTTTGTTCTTTGTTGTAAATTCATTTTTGATGGGGGTATAGCTGGAAAATTTTTCAAGTCCTTGGCAGACAATTTCAGTTGGTGAATTGATCCAGGTCCATGAACAACTCCACCAGTTCTACCCCCAAGCCACCGACATTGCAACTCAAGGATGTTACAACGTTGGTAGCCTGGGCTTTTGGTTCAACATTGGATGAATTTCACACCACAGGACTAACTGCTGTCATGGGGTTTTGGGCAAACAAGTAGAAACTGCTAATGGAACGAAGAGAACAGAAACGATAGTCTTTTAATCTGACAGTCTTTTAAGCTGACTACAGAATTAACTTGCTAAATTCCCAACTTTATGCACCCCAATCACGAATTTAAGACATTTTTTGCTCAATGACCAATAATTACCCAATATGGGTAATATCAACTCCGGTTAATCACTTCGTTGATCAATCCAGTCTTCAAGAAGAGCGCCAGTGTGTTGTACTTAACCGGACAATTCTATGTAGAATTCTGTTGGGCTAGATAGTCAGCCCACAGCCTGCGATACCATTCAACTGTAGCGTGAATGACAATAAGCACTATGGAGCCTGATTCTCTACCGACAGAGTTAATTTTGACCCACCCACGTCAGACCATTGGCAATGTTCAACTCGATTGGATACCTCAACCCGGTAACTATCTCGACTTTAAAGGTAAAACCTACACAGTTTTAGAGCGCCACCACCGCTACTGTCTTAAGTCAGGGCGCTATCGTTTGCATAAAATTGCTCTGTATGTGCAGTCTTCTCCACACCCTAGTGAAAAAAGCCTGCTCCAGGGGCGTTGGGTGATTGGGGATGCCAGCTGTTATTTCAATGCTCACTCTGAATTGATTCGTTGTGCAGTCAATCCAGACGGACCCTGTGATTCTTGCCGCTTTTACAAACCCTTGAAAACCGGAACTAACTAGGGCTTGCTGAATAAAAGTAGGAGGCTTGCTAGATAAGGGTTTCAAGCCTTTTTTTTTCCAATAAGTGCAAGGATTAAGCAATCCACAAGCTCAAAACATGAGCACAAATGATGAAAATCACTGCTTGTCTTGCACGGATGAGCACTCCGGAACTATTGCCTCTTGCCTCTTGCCTCTTGCCTATCCCTACCCAAATACTTTTTCAGCACACCCTAACTAACTAAGGATTACCTAGAACTTCTCCTACTTCTAAACGCATACCATTGGCAAAATCCCAAGCAGATTGAGCACGTTTGCCAGCTAATTGCACTTGCTGCAACAACAACAATCCCTTTCCAGTTTGAATAATTGGACCGATTCCCTTCGCAATCTTTACAACTTCTCCAGGACGACCTGAACCAACATCAAGAGTAGACCACTCCTGCGATCGCATTTTTAACTGTGAAGGCAACTCGGATAAGTAAGCCGAATCTAAAGGAGCAGTGGCACTGATTTTCAGAGATTTACCCCGAAATGAGGTGACGCAGTTTGGGAAAAATCCCCGGATCTGATTGTGTAACTCCAAGTTGGAGCGTGACCAATCTAGGCCATAATCTGACTTTTGAATCAGTGGTGCATAGGTAGCCTCAGAGTGATCTTGAGGAATTGGTTGGATTTCCTGTAACTCTTGCTTCAGTAGGGTTTCAATCAACAAATCAGCTCCCAAAGTGCTCAGAGTTTTTGCCAAATCCTGGGCAGTATCCAATAGTCTGATTGGTGTATATGCTTTCAAGAGCATTGCTCCAGTATCCATTCCAGCATCCATCAACATCGTCGTGATGCCAGTTTGGGCTTCTCCATTATATAGACACCACTGGATCGGAGCTGCTCCCCTATACTTAGGCAAAATTGAGCCATGTACATTGATACAACCTACCGTAGGCATATCTAGAATCTCTTGGGAGAGAATCTGCCCATAGGCAACCACCACAAAAACATCAGCCTTTACCTGCCTTAGCTGAGTTAGGGTTTCCCTATGCTTTTTCAGGCGCTGCGGTTGCCAAACTGGTAGTTGATGTGCCACTGCCATTGATTTCACTGGGGAAGGAATCAGCTGGTTACCACGTCCTCGACGCTTATCTGGCTGAGTCACCACACCCACCACCTCAAATTCAGGATGGTTCAACAAACCTTCCAAACAAGGTAGAGCAAATTGGGGAGTACCAAAGAATACAACTCGCATCTAGAAATTACCAATAACTAATGGGTTGAAGGTTAGCTGGTTGAAGGTTAGCTGGTTGAAGGTTAGCTGGTTGAAGGTTAGCTGGTTGAAGGTTAGCTGGTTGAAGGTTAGCTGGTTGAAGGTTAGCTGGTTGAAGGTTAGCTGGTTGAAGGTTAGCTGGTTATACATCCAGATTTGAGTTGTTAAGGCTCTAATCTTCAACCTACCCTACAAGGGACGCCCAAGGGAAACAACCAAATAACTTTCAACCAAATAACCTTCTAACCTTATAACTAATGACTAATCCACAGCAATTTCCACCCGACGATTACGTTGCTGATTAACCTCAGTATCATTAGCGACCAGAGGACGAGTTTCTCCGTAGCCAATAATCAGCCAACGGTATGGATCGTCTAAAGCACTACTAAGATACTGCTGAACTGCTTTGGCACGCTTAAATGAAAGGTTTCGATTCTCTTTGGCTTCGCGGGGGTTGTCGGTGTGGATAGCAATCCGGATTGTACTGCCGGGATAGGCTTGCAAATCTGTGACAATTTTGTCTAGGATCAAACCTGCTTCTGGGCGTAACGTACTTTTACTTTTCTGAAATAAAATATCACTGGGCAACGTGACTTTCAACTTGTCGGCAGCCGAGGCAGCTAATCGATTGCCATTTCTATTACCAACTAATGGAGCATCGCTACTTAGAGTCGATGGTTCCTTGAGGAGCAAAGTGATCCCTTGGATGCGCCTTTCGAGAGATTCATTCCCTCCCGAGGTTCCCAATTGAGTTTCCAACATTGTCACCTCCTCACTCAATCTCTTCAGTCGCTTGTCTAACTCACTTAGCTGAGCTTTGACCTGGACTCTTTGAACCGGTGTCAATTGTTTTAGTAGATTGGCTTCCGTTGGTTCCCGAATTGAACTAAAATTGAGAAACGTTGATTCTCGCTTGTTATCCAGATGCTCCAGTAATTTTAAGATCAGGGGTTTTTCTGGATTCGGGTTAGGGTAAGCATTGGCAACAACAATGCCAAATATCACGGCAAAGCCACTCCCTACGCCTAGCAGTAGTAGCCTGAAAATTAAGATTAGTAGGCAGTTCAGTATACTTATTGAGGTTTCAGGTCTGGTATTGGTGTTGGAAGTAGCGGGTTGAGTCACACCGAATTTTGTTAGATCTCCTTCAACATAATGAGGCAGGATTCTCCAATTGTACTCCGTTAGGGGTCAAACGCGGGTATTTAACATTATATAAGAATTCAATAAAACAAGGTTTAATTAAAAATGATTATCATAACACTAAACCCTCCAAACCAACCAGTTAATTCCAATTCCAAGCCTAACAACTTTTAACAACTTTTGTGTGAGGGCTACCCACTTCAGCCAAGACCTCTTAGGGGAAGGAAAGAGTGTTAATTGTTAATTTTTCCCTGGCTTATTTTCTTTGTCTGCCTTCGGTAGCTTCATAGTGGAGGGTAATGGTAACTGACTGAGTCGAAGTGTAAGAAACCCCCTCCGTAATGCAGGGTCGGTAGGGCGAGTTGATCACTTTTGAACCTTTTACACCTAAAGTTAAGGAACTATAGTCTAGTTTCTTGGGGTTGCTCCTCTAACTAGAAACGCTAATTAGTAACTGAAAAACCAATCAATGTTGAAAAGGCAATTGAGTTTAGCAGGATGGCTTAAAAATCAACCACTAGGACTCTTGTTAGCAACTTTGATGTTGATAACATCTAGCCTATATGCCGAGAAAGCCAAGGCTAATGAATCCTTAGTAGCCAGTCAATCATCGGTGCTATCTTCCCAGCCTTTAAGGGAAGTAACAGAAGCTATCAAACCTGATCTAACCGAACCATACGTTCAGAGTGACCCACTCAATAGTCCTTATCCTATTCCTTGGAATTGGGTGTTGGAAACCCACGCTGAACTGGTTGCTAATCAGAGTTTTGGGTCTAGGTACTATCGCAGCCAATCACTAGTGTCTCCCGATGGCAAGTATGCTGCCTATAGTCGGATTCAACTACAAGCACAGCCGGAACTGTACCGCAGCCGCATCAGTAGTGTGATGTTTATAGAAAATTTGCAGACTGGAGATTTGCGCATCATAACTGCATCTTCTCCCTTAGCTAACCATATTAATGATGATAAATTAAGCGGCGCGATCGCTATTCTGATTCCCGTGTCTTGGACAGAGTCAAGCGATCGCCTTCTAGGGCGGCAATTTGAAGGTTTTTTTAATACCTCAGATGCTTCTGATTACGCAGTAATTTGGGATCGGAACCAAAATACTGTCACCACCTTGGCTCCTAAGCGCATTCATTATACTAATGCACTGTTGCTAGGCTGGAGTCAAGCTAATCCAGATCAAGTGCTATTTCAGGCTGGTGAGTTGGGCAATGAGTATTGGCCAATGTGGTCTGTTAAACCCAATGGTTACACTGCTCTTACCTTTGAGGATGAACCTATGGTTTATGGTGAATCAGTAGAACACATTTGGTCTGGTTCCCAGGCACGCTGGTAATGCCCAAGTATTAAGGATAAGCATGAAGGATGAAGGATAAATTTTCATAATTCATCCTTCATCCTTCATCCTTCACACTTCATAGTTTAGCAATTATCTTTGGTGTTGTGCTACCAATTTTTTTAGGTAAGAGTAAGCTTCTTCTGGTGAAAGAGTGAAGATTTGACCTTTGCATAGGATTTCGTACCTTCCTAAGTAATAACCATGTCCACCAATTAAACCCATCTTTGCGGCTTGATTGCCAAGCTTGGTTAATTCCTGTCGAATTGAATAGTCCAATTCTTCTATTGGTTGATCAATAACTTGATTAATAGTTTGTTCCTTCATGTTTGACCGCTCCTCGTTTATTTATAATACTGCTTTATGCACCCCATAACCCATCGACCTGGCGATAGCGGTCAACAAATTGGGCACTTGCCTGGATTAACTGCATGAATGTACTCACTTCCTGATGTCGGCCATCCCCGTTTATAGGATGCTTCCTCAGGTTTCCCCCAACCTAGCTGCAATATAATTTCCCAAAAGTTGTAATTCTTATATTCATAGAGATTTGCCCATTCCGTTTTCTGGGCGACCTCTTTTACATCATTGGGCATAATTTTTTGATAGTCTTTACCAAAATTAATACTTAGGTATAAGTCCATACCTTGGATGCCTCTATACCAAAACTCTAAGAGGTCAGCTTTGGCAGCTTTAAGGATTTTCAGGTCACTGTCTAGGGCGGCTAACTGCTCATCAATAGCAGGATAACGTAGAGTCTTTCCTTTCATAGTCAGTTCGCGCCAAATAATGCCTGAAACTTGGTGTTGCCGTTGGTAGCTGTGAACTGCGGCTTTAAAGTCGTTATAAGCACTGAACTTTTGAATTCCCTCCGGTTTCAGAAAGCGATCAATCACAGGGTTACCAGACACCGAAGCTGCCAGATTAAGACGTTGCCCATTCATGCACGAACGACGTTCTTGAGCCAAAATTTCGATTAGCTCCTGTGTGCTGTAAACCTTGGACATCAGCACGGATGTTAACTGTACTTACAAATAGCTTAACCCTTGACACTCCCCGCTTTAAAAAGACGGGGATTCCTAGATCTGCGACCGGCCTTAAACCTCCGTGTCCAAATGGCAATATCTAAACCTGAATCCCGTCAAGACCAAGATTCTAGTCAGTTCACGTGCATACCCAGCGGGCTAGTCTCCTTAGGCGTTTGGTTACTTTTTGAAAAGTGCCTTATAAAGTCCGTTGCTTTTCTGTTTCACCTGGTTCCGGCGTGCCCCGCCGTACCATTTCTTTTTCAAATTGTGATCTTGCTGGGTTCACACACCAATTGTTGGTTGATGATTGGGTTTTTAGCGATGCAGCGCGGTCTTGGGGGTTTCCCCCACTCGCTATTGCATCAAGAAAGGAGGATTTTCCCTGCCCTCCGGGCATTTCTACTTTAAGGTCAATAAGTTACGGGTCTCTCTCCCGGCTCAGCCAAGGCCAAAGGCCACGCTGCGCGAACGGATTTTCAGCCTGTACCCATATCTAAATGATACTCTAGCGCTAGTAAAGTATCAACCTTTTCAATGAAATTGCATCTAGGCGACTTTAGTCGCTACCTGGCTTTCATACCCGGTTTAAAAACACGGGGCTTTCAGCCTGGAGCAGTCCCGTAAACGTGACAAAAAAATAGGGTAAACGCCAATGGCAGTTCACTCATGACTAAAACAATTTTGTTCATGTTACGTTGTGGGAGTTTGATTGGATGGAGGTCTACCGCACTAAGCCAATTAAATCACTCTGATGTTAACTGAGCATTTATATCATTGACAGTGCGCAGCTTTAACTCTACAGATTCTGAACGGGGCAGTAAGTTAAACACTTCCCGAAACACATCATCTATCTGTTCATAAGGAACTTGTCCAATTTCGTTGAGTACTACCTCTGCATTTTGGTCAATCAGTACTGTCTGGGGAATTAAATCTTGGTAGTAGTATCCCGCTTCTGTGGGTGTATAGGTAGCATCGGGTAACAAAGTGTCGATGTTGACTGGAATAAAACTCGCTGCCCTACCATAAGGCTCCTGTAACTTAGAGATAGTCACAGAATATAGCTTGCAATCCCTACTGTCATCTACGTAGAACACCAACAAAGCTGGCTTTTTCCTGCGCAAAGAATCTTCTAAGGTAATTCGTGGTGGGACTATAGAGCCATTACCAGCATACAGAGCAAAAATATTACCATCAAAGCTGTCATCATCGAAACTTGCTAATGCTGATGGTGTTCCCAGTAGATACCAGCAGCTCAGTAAGCCGACAAGAATCAATAGGCATTTGGAAACAAATCTGCGCCTTACACAGCAACTATATGTAATAGTCCTGTATCGGAATCCTGCTAAACCTTCTATCATACCGAATTATTAGCCCTTATCTCAAATCCGAGGTGAATCCAAGTCCAAGGGTTTCAAAAATCGCAACAATCACTATAGCAATTGTAATTCAGTTGTGAACCCTAGTGCAGGCATATTGGCTGCACTACCAGCATAACTAGACTTAGGCGTACTTAGGCGTGAGTCAACCGGATGAATGATCAATGGTGACGAGGGTGTTTTCTATCCCAGCAGAGAAATGCTACGGATGACTAACATCATATACTCCACCCACGCGATCGCATATACTGCACCCACGCGATCGCATTCATCACTTTATCACTGTCAGATCAGCAGGAGCGACCCAAGGGCAGTTTACCTGCCCATTGGAACGCGCGCCTTAGATTTCCGATCAGGGAAAATTATGAAAAATCGTCGGTTGCTGATGCCCTTGGCACAGTTGATCAGCAGAAGTGATGGGCAACACCACTCCAGCTAAAGGCATTGATAGTCAACTACCTCAACCCTTGCTACCACAATATCTAGGAATATACCAATTACTCTTAGGTGTAACATTATTCGGTTCAGCCGTCAGGATAATCGTACCATCCTCCCCAACTGTCCAACCCTGAGCTTCCACAATTTTCTTCGGACGAGAAGGAGAAGGAGTATTGGCAGTCCGGCGTTTCCCTCTCATGGGCAAGTAACTGACCTCAGGGGTAGGAGTAGACGTAGCTTCTTCGATGTTCTCTTCTTCAGTATCAAGGGTGATCCAATCTACCAGTACAGACTGTTGATTGATTGGGTCTAGGGGACTCGGGGGTAAGCCACCTCGTCCAGTAACAATGAATTCACCCAGTTCATCTACGGCTACTTTTCCACTCCTGGGACAGTTGGCAACAATTAATGCTGAAGGGTCAACTACTGATGTTGGTAAGTTTTCAGGATCCTGTGCTGAGCCGGTAATATCCCTGGTCACAGTCCCAGATTGACCACCCCTCAAGCTCAGAACTGCTATTTCACTAATATTATTATCAAAAGCTATAGATTCGATTATATTTCCATCTGAGTCCCTAAAGGCACTGGTATCTTCGAGTACCTTCATATTGAATAAGCCTTGCAGGGTGATGTTAATTTTTCCACCATCCCCTTTCTGAGCATTAGCAAATATATCGCTACCTTTCTCATCATTAGTTAAAGGCAGCGCTACTAATACTCCACCAGAAATATCGATATTTCCCCCATTGGCATCACCTATAGCGCTAGCCAAAATTAGGCTGTTGTTATCGAGTATGATCACTCCCGGTACATTGATATCGATAGTTGCTGCGTAAGCATTCAGGTGTAGAGATTGACAAAGTCACCCCACTCACTTCAAAAGCGGAATCAGAGACAATTCGTGAGAACGCTGCCTGACTGCTAAGGACACAGCCTGACTCAGGAACTTTATGGTATTA
>NZ_JAAHHM010000018.1:0-156965 GCF_010692445.1 Moorena sp. SIO3E8
AATGATCTCCATGTTGCACAAAGCTCAATTTTATCTAGCTTTGTGCGCTTTATAACTCGCCTTGTGCTGTCAAGTTTCCGGTCATTTTACAGTAATTTTATCACTCGATTCCAATGCGATTACCCTGACTGCTGCCAAGATTACGAGCTTGAACGAGAACCCAAACAGGAATACGAGTGTTGGCAATCCGGGCATCTCCCCCGCAAACACCTGGTGTTTTTTCAATGCCTGTCCAGATGTTGCTAGCTTCCTGAAGTAGCTGAATCGCTTGAGCTTTTTTAGTTAAACTAAGGGCTAAAAGTTGGGATTTAATCTCGCGCAGGGTCATGGTGAACGAAGTTGTACTGAATTGTTTTGTAAAAATTCGATTTGGGGAATCGATGAACAGATTAAGGAGGCTATCTGGCTCGTATTTGAGTTTTTATCAATATGTCCAAACGTGCTTTACTTATAAAACCACATTCCCCTTAAAACAACCGGTTTAAAATGAATCCTTACACAATCTTAAATCAGACCCAGTGCCAGCGGGTAAGTGATGGAGTCATCCTGCCACTTCTGAGCGGTTGTGAGTCAGCCACCCGCCAGCTGGTACTTGTCTGGCCCCAACTTGGAGATTTCGACAGTCTCGAATACGCTTGGTGGCTGCAACGGGAAGCAAAAAGATTACAGAGCGAGGGTATACTAATACGAGCTGTTGGTATTGGCAATCGCGATTCTGGTAAGCGATTCTGCAACTATACGGGGTTTCCTGGGGATTGGCTGTTTGTCTCTCCCAATGCACAGCTGCACCACCAGCTTAATCTATATCCAGGACTATCGCTTAAGCTACCAGGGCTCTCAATAACCCTAAATGCCTACTTGAATTTGCTGCTGATGTGTGCGGGTATTGGTAGTCCTGGCACTCTAGCTGAAGTATTTCGAGGCTATTGGGGCGATAGTCAGGCTCCCCAGTTGCTCGATGATGAGGAGGTTGTGCGAGGTATACCACTTCCCCCTATCAAAGGGTCATTCTTCAGGCTGGCTGGTGGCAAAGGTTTTCAAAGACCCTTTGAATTGGCAACCCTGCGGCTGCGGAATATGACAGAGGTTTTAAAGCACTGGAATACTTATGTACCCAATGGGGCTTATCTGACCCAGCGAGGGGGAACCTTCTTATTCGATTCACAGGGGAAATTACTCTACGAATACCAGGATTGCGGGCTCCTTGGCTTTGCTCAGAATATGAGTCGTCCACTGTCGTTTTTATTAGATTAAGTAGCTGGACAAAAATAAACCTCGCTGTATTAACTTGTGTAAAGTTGCCAAAAAATCCTCTGTTCCCAGATCCGCTGTTCCCTGTTCCCTATTTCAACAGTTAATTTTATTTTTGTCCGACTACTTAGTTCTACCAAAGCGATAGTAACTTAGAAGTAAGTACAGAATTATAAGAGCAAGACAGGGAGAAAATTGATGCGGTTATCACCACTTTTATTATAAAAATTATAAGCTGCTACTCAGTCAGGAATAGAGCAGGGCATACAACAAGGAATACAACGTTAAAAATTAAAAATTAAAAATGAATGAAGCCCAGTAGGGTGGGAATGCGATCGCGTTCTCCACCGAGCCCAGTAAGGGATGGTGCGTTCGGTGATCTTCGGTGAATAAATGTCTTGATAGCTCTTGTGTAATCGAACCCACCCTACAAGATCGTACGCACTACCAGACGACTTGATCGCGCTGCAAGCCAAAGTTCAAGACATTGTAACCAGCATAGTGTTAGAATTATTCCATTATGCCAACAATTTTACGGATCGGTCTTTTTAGAGGCTTGGTATGGGTATTTTGGCAATTCGAGCGGATGAGAGAGTTAAGAATGTCTACTTTACTGAAGAAACCATTAGTGTTGATTTAATGGATGGGCGGAAAATTACCGTACCTCTAGTTTGGTACCCAAGGCTACTTAATGCCACACCCGATCAACGTTCAAATTGGGAAGTTTGCGGTGGTGGTTATGGTATCCACTGGAGCGACCGAGGACGAGGATTTGAGTACAGAAGGGATGCTGCGTGGTGCGCCAGCCCCATCCTCCAGAAATTTATGAGTTAATCGAGGTGAGGGACCCTAAGGTTCAAGCTCACTGGCGGCAGGTATCTAACGGTTACGAACTAAGCGTACGCCAGTCCGTCCAGTGCAGGATCAGAAAGGTTACGCAAAAGCCCGTGATTGTTGGGTTTCGTGCCTCAACATTATCCCCCCTTTGAGTCAACCTGGTGAATTGAGTTCGTCGTTTATGGTGCGTTCTGTGATAGTCGGTCAATAAATGTCTTGATAGATCCTGTGTAATCGAACCCACCCTACAAGAGCGTACGCACTAATAAACTTCATCGTGAGTGCCAATATCAATTAAAACGATTTCTTCTTCTAAGGTGTCTTGATTTTGTTCAAAGTTGAAAATAAGACGACAATCATATTCTACCGAACAAGCCCAAGCACCTGATAATTTACCTTTGAGTTTATGAGTGCGTAGTATAGGATTATAAGGATTATCAGCCAGTAATCTTAATTTGGCTTCAATTTTTGGTTTTAAATTCGGTTGACGTTTAATGATTGCCTTAAAAGCTCGCTTAAATGATGATGTTAAAATTAAATTAGTCATTGTTTAATTCGGCAATAACATCATCAACTGTACCCCGAAAAACGTTACCCTGTTGATAGTCTTGGTGAGCTTTAGTTATATTAACAGCGATTTCCTCTCTTCTTTTTTCAATTTGTCTATGTCTAACAATATTAATTAAATCGTTCTGTTCATCTAAAGAAAGAGCGTCAATCATTTCTAAAATTTGATGGAATTGAATTGTTTGCATCATTTTTTACTCTCTTGCCAAAATATTAGTTTACTCTAATCTAATTTATTCATTATTTTCAATTTAACACGCCCAAACAAATGATCGCACTTTCCCAAATCGGAATTTTAGAAAGGGCTATGTTAGTTGGAGATGCTGGGTTTCCTTCCTCAACCCAACCTACAAGAGCGATGCTCCTAAGGAGCCGCTAAAAGCGAACGCACTTGGGGACAACGATCGTTCCAAAAAAGGTCGGTTAGATGCACGATGAAAAAACTCGCTACAATAACCGCAGTATCATGCCAGTAGCCATTGAACATGACAACTGAACAAATCACGATCGATCTGCCTAGTCCCATCTTCCACCAACTGGCACGAATTGCCAAAGCTACGCAGCAAAGTGTAGAGACACTTGCACCTGCATTGTGTAGTTAGCAATTTGCCACCTTCGGTTGATAATGCCCCAAAAGAAATGCAAGCAGAGTTATTACAGCTTCAGACACTAGATACTGAACAGCTACTCAACATTGCTCAAGCAGAAATAGACCCTGATCAGCATCATCGCTGTGTTGAGTTGCTAGACAAACATCAGGATGAGAAACTGACACCGGAGGAACGGCGGGAACTCGCCGAGTTGCGACAAGCAGCCGATCGTCTCATGCTACGGAAAGCTTATGCCTGGTCTGTTCTACGTTGGAAAGGGCATCGGATTCCTGCACTTATTGATTTACCTGTGATTCTATGACCATATCTGTTGAATTACGACGGCGCGTAATTCAAGAAGCCAATTTTCGCTGTGAATATTGTAAAACCTCTTCCCAGTTGACTGGTACACCACTAGTCATGGATCACATCTGGCCTCGCTCACAAGGTGGAACAGACAATCGAGAAAATTTAGCTGCTTCCTGTTATCGCTGCAATGAATTCTTTGGGAGCAAAATCTACGCAATTGATCCATTAGACTTGGAAGTATGTTGCACTCTATAATCCACGAAATCAATTTTGGGAACGACCATTTCATTTGGAACAATGGTGGAACTCATATTGCTGGAATAACACCAGTGGGCCGAGCAACAGTAATAGCGCTGCCCTTGAACTTTTGAGTTTCTGATTGAAGCAAGAGCAATTTGGATTGAAGTAGGCTGGCATCCACCTAATGAGTAGGTAACAGAATTGAGCATTGATGGAAATATTGATCGCGTACGACCGATATTTGCAAACAAAAATGCCTACTAATTATAGCCTATAATGGTGGGCACTTGTGTTTGGAAATCTAGGATTTTAACAAAGATTATCGCACAAGTGCCCACCCTACAATCTACTTTGAGCATATGTGATTAACCAGATATATTCCCCTTCATGTACTCACCATTAATCATCACGGCTAATAGGGCGATATTGATTCAACCAACGAACTTGCCCTAAGCAATCTTCTGATTGAGTCTCTAAAAGAAAACGCTCGAGTGCCTTAATCAGGTCGGATAAGTTCCATCTGCTTTGAGCCGCCAGAATAATGCCATGATGTTCTGGGTATTGTATGGCTAAAGCGGAGAAATCTTTGATGTTGAATGTAAAAATACATCGCCCTTGAGCCGTTGCCTTCAAAAGTTGGGTTTCATCACTTGCATCTTTGGCTATCCATTCATTGGGAGTCCGAGTAACATCATGACCACGAACGGTTAGGGCTGATTGTAAGGCTTTGATGGACGTGTCCGCATCTTTGGTGTTGCCGAAGTTTAGACATTGGCTACTTCGCTCTCTTGTTCAGCTACAATCGCGCTGTCAATTTCGGTTTGATGTGCGCTGTAAAACCCTAGTGCGTCGTTAATTTGAGTTTCAGTTAACCCATATTCCTCGGCCAGCTGCTTGGCAGACATTCCCCATTGGTGGGTGGCGATCGCAATTGTCTGGACTCGAATCCCTGTCCCACGAATGACTGAGACGGGGTGACCACTGGCTCCTTGACGATAAGTGATGTGGGGAAAGCTTGGGTCATGGAATTGATGCTTGAGAACAGCAACTTTTTCAGCCACTGCCCATAAAATAAAGTCGTCGAGGGAAATGCCTTGACGCAAAGCACATTGTTCTACTTCTTCTTGAAGTTGAAGCGGCAAGTTAAGGGAGTAGGATGCCATTTTTAAGGTAAGGTCTGCATTGTCGGTTAATTTACCTTCTGATCCTAACGGATGCTCTTAGTATAACACGATCGCACAGGATTAGTCGTAATACATAAATTACCAAAGACATTAGACACTCTATGCTTGAGAATGTTAGGCAGAGGCAGGGTCCAACAACAGGCCATTGATGAATTAGAAGCACTGCCAGAAACAAATCAATTTCGGTAAAATACGTTATTGTTGTTATCTTCTGAGCGTAGTAACTTAGAAGTAAGTACAGAATTATAAGAGCAAGACAGAGAGAAAATTGATGCGCTTATCACCACTTTTATTAGAAAAATTAGAAGCTGCTACTCAGTCAGGCATACAACAGGGTATACAACAAGGTATGCAGCAGGGTCTGAGGATGGAGCGCACTGCGATTATCGAAAACTTGTTGAGAGTGAGGTTTAATTCTCTTGATGACCAACTGAGAGGTATTATTGAACCAATGCTGTCCTTATCTAATCAATAATTTTCCGCTTTAATATTACAGTTATCTCAGCTATCCCGTGAGGAATTATTAGCAAGATTCAGTGATTAATTCAAAGTTCAAAATTAAAAATTAAAAATGAATGAAGCCCAGTAAGGGATGGTGCGTTCGGTGATATTCTGTCAATAAATGTCTTGATAGATCTTGTGTTATCGAACCCACCCTACAAGAGCGTACGCAGTACCAGACGACTTGATCGCGCTGCAAGCCAAAGTTCAAGACATGGTAACCAGCATAGTGTTAGAATTATTCCATTATGCCAACAATTTTACGGATCGGTCCAAATCGTTTCTACTTTTACAGTCATGAACCGAATGAACCACCGTACATCCATATTGACCGTGATGCTTCATCTGCTAAATTCTGGCTGGAACCAGTCAGTCTAGCTAGCAATGTTGGTTTCAGTGCTAAGGAACTTCGGAAATTGCAAGGGATAGTCCAGGAAAATCCGAAAAATCTATTAGAGGCTTGGTATGGGTATTTTGGCAATTCGAGCGGATGAGAGAGTTAAGAATGTCTACTTTACTGAAGAAACCATTAGTGTTGATTTAATGGATGGGCGGAGAATTACCGTACCTCTAGTTTGGTACCCAAGGCTACTTAACGCCACACCAGATCAACGTTCAAATTGGGAAGTTTGCGGTGGTGGTTATGGCATCCACTGGAGCGACCGAGGACGAGGATTTGAGTACAGAAGGGATGCTGCGTGGTGCGCCAGCCCCATCCTCCAGAAATTTATGAGTTAATCGAGGTGAGGGACCCTAAGGTTCAAGCTCACTGGCGGCAGGTATCTAACGGTTACGAACTAAGCGTACGCCAGTCCGTCCAGTGCAGCGTCAGAAAGGTTACGCAAAAGCCCGTGATTGTTGGGTTTCGTGCCTCAACATTATCCCCCCTTTGAGTCAACCTGATGAATTGAGGTCCTCGTAAACCAGTAAATTAACTCTTTTTAACAGCCTTTTATCATTCTCTTGTAGCCAAATATAGTCAGACCAATATGCTTCGGTAAAAGTGATTTTAATTCATAAATTAATTGTTTAATTGACTTTTTTACAGATTTAGCTTGTTCAATTGATTCTAAGAGATGTTCGGCATTGGTAGGATTGGATAATAAATATAGTGTTTCTTGCCAAGAGTTAAATTCATCTAAAGACATTAAAACAGCTTGTTTTCCTTGATCATTACATAATATAGTTGGTTCTACATCAAGAATGACCCGCTCGATTAGTTTATCTAATTGGTGTTTGGCTTGATTACTCGTAATTGCTTTCATTTTTAGCTAGTCAGAGTTACATACACCAGAAATGTAACAGAAATTAACTTTTTTTTGGTCATCCAAACCTACGGGCGATCGCATTATGAGTCCGATTTTGTTATGGTAACTTACAATATAAGAGAAAATCTTAGGGTAACAAGCATGAAAATCAAGGGTTTTGGGTGGTGCGTTCTTCATAATCGTGGGGTGAAGCAGCAGATTGCTTCAAGGAAGGCACCCTACAAGAGGGACGATCGCTACGAGCCAATTGGCATCAGCCTAGTTCTTCACCTAGGGTTTGCTGTGATGCGTGCCGGATGTGTAGAATGCGAACGGTCGCTCCTTCTTGCTCTTCCAATATGGTAAAAAGAATTCGATATGAATTACGTCCCCGACCGTAGAGTAATTGTCGTATTTATTGACTGAAATACTTATTCTCTCTTGCATTAGGACAACGTTTTGGAAATTGCGATAGAGATTCGATTGCTTGTAGCAATCCAGAATACCAAAGGCTAGCCTGGGTAGGAGATGTGACTTGGGATAAACGTAGGAAGGCGCTGTCGGCTTCCGCCTCTGCCACACTGGAAATTTCAAGAGAGTATTTCATGAATCGACTGGCAGGTTGTACTGGCGACGCTGCTCTTGGGCAAACTCATGGAAAGACCGAAATCGACCTGCCTGGAAATCATTCAGTCCTTTTTGAATGCCCTTTATAGCCTCCTGTGAATCTTCCACCTCCGACTCTAAGACACTAGCCAGCAATTCGGACGCAACCAAGCTAACATCTTGACCTCGCTGAGCAGCATATTCACGCAGTAGTGCTTCTAATTCTGAGCTAAGGGATAACTACCTTTGTCATCGACCTACTTTCCTCCCAACCTTTGCTTCTTAGCTGCATTCTAGCAAAGTGTGGGGGTGCGTTACTAAAGCATTTCCTCAACCCACCGGAAAAGTCGCGATCGCACTATAATATAAAAGTGCAACAAATTGTAAAGCCCGAACAAATTAATACTCTCGATCTTGAGGAGATGAATCATGAATCATTCGAGTTCTGAGCTAACACGTGCGCTTACTGATTGGCGTGACGATATATTCTTATAAATAGAAAAAAATCCCGACGAACAGATTCTACAATTATTTATTACAAATCCTTCGTTTATTTCGTCAAAGCCAAATGACGAAGCAAGAATCTGTAGATACTTTGAAAAACATGAAACTAAAATCAGATTAATTAGTTAAAATAGGGTGATTGTCTAACAATATCAACTAGATATAATTCGATTAAAATTATGAAAAACTGTCTGAATGAAAGTTAAAGAGGTACTTAAGCGATTAAAAAAAGATGGATGGTATCAAGTAAGAATGCGGGGAAGTCATAGAATTTTATCTCATCCTCAAAAGCCAGGTATTGTAGTAGTTCCAGGTAAGCTAAGTGATGATATACCCATCGGAACATTAGGTGCAATTTGGAAACAAGCACAGTTAGGAGATGAACAATGAAAAAATATGCAGTAATTTATGAAAAAGGCGATACCAACTGGGGGGCAATTGTGCCAGATTTACCCGGTTGTGTTAGTATTGGTGACAGTTTGGAAGAAGTCCAAGAAAATGTTAAAGAGGCGATCGCACTTTATCTGGAAGTTTTGGTCGAAAAAGGAGAAAAAATCCCTCAACCTCAAACCCAAGTCGGATTTGTAGAAATAGCAGCTTAATCCCTAGTTTCTCAAAATGCTACAAGATCTCAAGATCTATTGGGTGGGATGGTGCGTTCAGTGATATTCGGTCAATAAATGTCTTGAGAGATCTGGTGTAATCGAACCTACCCTACAAGAGCGTATGCACTCAACCCAACCGACAACAGAGATCACCCTTCCAACCCGCTCGCGCTATTTTATTCCCATTTAATTTTCTTGTGTCAGGCTTTTGATAATCTTTTTAGCCAATCGCTCATTAATTTATCGCACTTCACCAAATCATCAAGATAGAAGCAAGAGAATAAACTGAACGGGCTTCATCGCCTTTTTGGAAATCAATTTATCCAAAAATCCGTTCATAGGTTGGTAATTGTTTAGCCATATTTCCCTTAAAAGCTGGTCAAAGGCTTTTGCTCCCCGCTCGCGGTGGCCTACGGCCTCCGCTACGGGAACACCAGATGGGGATTTCAAGGAAAAACTCAAGGAATCACCTATGCGCGATCGCAAACTTTGTGATCAGCTCCAAAAGCTGATTACACTCCTTTTCATTATTAATAAAGAAATGGCCACCAGGAAACATGTGTATCGTGAAAGTGCTACTGGTTTGGTCACCCCAGGCCGCAAGCTCATCACTGTTGGCGTCGGTATCCTCCAAACCTCCGAAAACAGATATCGGACAATTAAGTGGGGGTTCGCTAGTGTAGGTATAGGTTTCGTTCATCCCGAAATCCGCTCGCAGGATCGGTAGAAACAGCTCCATTAGCTCCTGGTTTGCTAGCACAGTATCTGGTGTGCCATTATATAGACGCAATTCTTCGATCAACTCAGACTTGGGCAAGTTATGAAGGGGAGGTTTTCGAGCAGGTACTTGAGGAGCGCGGCGACCGGAAATGAACAGGTGTCGAGGACTCGGGGCTTCCTGGCGGCGGAGTTGACGGGCTAATTCAAAGCTGATTATTGTTCCGAGACTGTGACCAAAAAAGGCAAAGGGGATATCGAGATAGGGCAGTAAACCTGGTGTTAGGGTTTCAATCAGGGGCAATATACCAGTAACCAGAGGTTCCCGCAGTCGCCTGCCCCGTCCAGGAAGTTCCACTGGGCAGACTTCGATATCCGGTGCCAATTGGTCTGGCCAAGTGCGAAAGCTAGAAGCACCACCACCAGCATAAGGAAAGCAAAATAGGCGCAGGCGGGCTTTAGGATTTGGTTTTGGGCGAGTGATCCAAGAGTTGGTAGTAGTCATTAGTTATTTTGAAGAGAACAGGGAGTAAGGAGTAGGGAGTAGGGAGTAGGGAGTAGGGAGTAGGGAGTAGGGAGTAGGGCACAAAATTCTCACAATTAGCTGATAGCACCTCAAGTAGCATCTCAAGTAGCGCATTAGCTGATAGCTGACGGTAACTTTGACTATGGTAGGGTAGGTAATCAATAGACTTCACCGCAGTTGTCGGTAAATGGATCACTTTTGTAATACAAGATATAGCAGAAGTCAGAAGTCAGAAGTCAGAAGTCAGAAGTCAAACTCTTGCGCTTATTTAGGTTTGAGACTTTTGTCATGTCCTAACTGCCCTGGCGACTGCTATAATAGGCTTAGTTGTTATTTCACCAAGCCCATAAATAGTTTACAAGAAAATTCCAGTTATAATAAGGTTATTGAGAACCAGTTAAGCGATCGCTATAACATCCCAAAATTACTTTATATCTGTTAGACAAAAGCCAATTTAATTGGAGTAATCATTATAGGGTTTTCCAGCCTAATGAGATAAACAGTTTTTTTTCTGTTCCCTGTTCCCTAAAATCCAAAAATTTGTAGTTTACCTAATTTAAAACCGCTATAATTACAAAAAAAACTCTCATATCTTTATGAGAGCAAAACTATGAAATAAAGCTGATAATTTTTATAATAACGGTTGTCATCTTGACTCAACAATTATAAAATAAATATACAGGGATTCTAAATGAATTGTAGTGATTTTTGATGCCATATTACCTGCTCCCTACTCCCTACTCCCTACTCCCTACTCCCTGTTCCCTGTAGACTCTAAACCCAAGGACCTACTATTGCGAATGTGATACCAGGCTCTTGAATGTTCACAAACATGGTCCGACCATTGGGTGAAAAGCAAGCACCAGCAAACTCACTGCTGTTGATAGCATTCCGTGCCAACTGGTAAAGCTCACCTTTAGGATTAACCCCAACTAGGAATTGGTCACCACCACCATCTTCACAAAGGATGAGATCTCCAGAAGGACTAATGGTCACATTATCTGGGTGTTCTAGTAAGCTGCGGTCATGGGACTCAACAAACAGTTCAATGGTGCCACCCTCTTGGGGATTGCTACCAGGAACATAGCGCCAGACTTGACCAGCTCCATTGGCCCATCCAGTCTCTGGATTTAACGAACCACCACTAGTACAGGTAAAGTAAACTTCATTATTACCGTACCATGCCCCTTCTCCCCGGGTAAATTGGGTTGCTCCTTTCGCAAAACCTTCAACCCGCACAGTATCTCCTTCCGGGTCTACATCCTCAATCCGAACCCATTCCACTGCCATGGGCTTACCGACAGGGAAGTTTTTAACCGTGATTTTCTGAAATGTTCCCTTGATCTTTAATGCCTCTAAGACACCCCCTGCTTTTAAGTTGCCTGGTTCCTTGGGAATAAAACGATAGAACAGCCCATCCATCCTGTCTTCAGTCTGATAAACAATCCCAGTATTGGGATCTACTGCAACGGCTTCATGGTTAAAACGACCCATTGCCACTAGAGGCTCAGCTTGCACTACTTCACCGGTAATGGGCACTTCAAAGTTATAGCCGTGCTTCATCGAAACACTTCTGGGGTCATCTACCGGATAAGTGGTGGGAGTAACGGTGCTTTCTTCACAACTAATCCATGAACCCCAAGGGGTTGGTCCACCACTACAGTTTCGTTCAGTACCAGCCAGGGACGTGTACTGTTTGACCAGTTGACCATTGGCTCCCACTACTAGTGTTGTGGTCCCACCCAGACACATGGGGTCATATTTGATATACTCTACTGCTACCAATCCATGTTTATCCAGTTGATGGGGGCTAAGTTCATGATTGCGCACCAGGACAGTATTGCCTCCCGGTGCAGGAAAAGCCCCCATGCCATCGGGTCTACCAGGCACCAAATTGCTATCACTCATGGTGTCACCTGTCCGGGATAAAACTTTATAGCTAAATCCGGCTGGCAGGTCTAATAATTGATTAGGGTCTGGCTGAAGTGAACCGAAGCCTTTAGCTCGAAATGATTTACCAAGGGCCTTCTTGGCAAAAACCTCTTTCAACGGGGATGCCAGAATTACACTGGCGGTGCTAGCACTGGCTAAGGCAAAGAAGTGACGTCGTGATAAAGTCATTGGTGAATAACGGATAGGTGTTTGATCACTCAGACAGATCTGCTCTGTGGCCATCAGGATAAATCGTGGAACTATCCAAGTAGGCATCACAAAGATCGACGTTTTCGGCTCGAAATAAGTTGCAACCCCTCAACTGTGCCTTAGTAAGGATAGCTCTTTTCAGGTTAGCATTACTCAAATTGGCATGGCTGAGATTGGCATGGCTAAGGTCAGTGTCCCTCAAGTCCGCTGCTTGGAGATTGGCACCAGCTAGATTTGCGCCCTGTAAATTGGCACGACGTAGATTTGCTCTGAACAGATTGGCATTCTGAAGATCCGCCCCAGAGAGATCAGTCTGGTAGAGTTGGGCATCACTTAACTGAACTCCTTGAAGTTGAGCTTGGTGCAACTTGGCTTGACTTAGATTAGAGTAGGGCAGGTAAGTCTTTTTAAGATTGCTGCTGGTCAGGTCAATTCCTTGTATATTTGCTTCAAACAGGTCAGCTTCACTGATATCTACTCCACTAAAGTCTCGTCTACCCCTAGCATATTGTTCAAGTAACTCGGCTCCACCAATCTTTTTCATTGCGCTATAGATAGGTCAGCTTTTGCCGCCTACCAATTTATAAAATAATGTCAATGCGTATTTATGCTTAATTATTTTTTAAAGGTATAACTTTGTAGCGCGTTACACACTTAATTATAATTGTTTTTTAATATTTGTGAACATTTACTACGGATAACAAAAAATACTTGACAATATAAGGGATTTATGTTAAAAATTCAAATTTTCGGAGCAGGGAGCAGGGAGCAGGGAGCAGGGAGCAGGGAGCAGGGAGCAGGGAGCAGGGAGCAGGGAGCAGGGAACAGGGAAGACAGAAGAGGGATAGGTAGGGAGCAGGGAACAGGGAACAGGGAGCAGGGAGCAGGGAAGACAGAAGAGGGAACAGGACAAAAATGCTGTCAAGATATAAAGCGAAGCTTCCTGTTCTGTTGCAACTAAGATGTCACAACTGCCAGTATCAATCGCTCAGCACTACCACGAGCGCACCAAATATGCTCCAGAAACCATATGGGTGCGGCTCTTATAGAAAGACGATAGAATGGGGAAGAGTTTTTTAACCCAAGCTGTCCTGTAGCAGTGTTTTGAGAGAAAAAACCGAAGGACTCGACAGGCGCAACCGCAGCAGTATGAGCCAGGNGGGTCAGGCATAGCACAAGTTGTGAAGAGTACAATAGGGTAAGCTGAGCATCGAGTAGGTAAGCAGTTCATCCTTCTATTTTACCATTATCAGCAGCTGCTCAAGTATTTCTGCCGCGCTGCACTAGCGCCTCTCGACCTCCAAATGTGGTAGCAGTACCATCCAACCCAAGCCTAAAAGTACCAGCGGGTTTCCAAGTGAACGTATTTGCTGATGGGTTAGACCGTCCCCGCTGGCTAGCACTTACTCCCACTGGGGATATCTTGGTCACAGAAACTCGGGCAAATCGTATTCGTTTATTGCGCGATCGCAATGGTGATGGAGTTGCTGATGTCAAAAAAACCTTTGCTAATGCCAGTAATGGGTTAAATATTCCCTTTGGCATGGCGTTTGCTGATCAATACTTCTTCTTGGGCAACACTAATGCTGTAATCCGGTTTCCCTACACTAAAGGTCAAGACCAACTCACTGGCAAAGGTCAAAAAATTGCTGACCTTCCTGGTGGTGGCTACAACCAGCATTGGACCCGCAATGTGGTAGTGTCTCCCAACCTAAACAAAATCTACGTCTCTATTGGTTCACGGTCTAATGTCGATAGGGAACCTTTACCCCGAGCATCGGTACAGGTGATGAACCTGGACGGGTCAAACCAACAGACCTTTGCCTATGGTTTACGTAATCCGGTCGGTCTCGACTTTCACCCAATTACTGGTGAACTTTACACTACCGTCAATGAAAGAGATCTGATCGGAGATGACCTAGTTCCTGATTACTTCACCCGCATTCGCCAAGGGGAATTCTATGGTTGGCCCTATGCCTATTTAGCCCCCCATCTCATCGATCCCCGTCAAACCCGCAATGGTCAAAGCATCAAACCTGAACTGGTTGCCCAAACCCGAACTCCCGATGTTTTATTCCAATCGCACTCAGCAGCACTAGGATTACAATTTTATGATGGACAGACCTTTCCAGAAAAGTATCGTAACGGTGCCTTTGTAGCGTTTCGTGGCTCTTGGAATCGTAACCGAGGCACTGGTTACAAGGTTGTCTTTATTCCCTTTAAAACTGATAGACGACCATTCGGCTACTATGAAGATTTTTTGACTGGTTTTCTAATCGATTCCTCAGGACCAACCACCTGGGGACGTCCAGTTGGGTTGCTGGTGCTAAAAGATGGCAGTCTGCTAGTCACAGAAGAAGCCAACAACCGGATTTACCGGATCCAATACCGCAAAAGTAACCGGTGAATTAGGCTCGACTAACCCGGAATATCTTATTTATTACAACTTAATTACGACAAAAATTTTTTAACTGGAAATTCATCCCCTACTAACCGCACTTAGTGTAGATTGGGGAATGTTTACCGAATCTTATTAAACCTGGCTTGGTACTAATAACTGATGACTCATAACAAGTCTTTGTAAAGATATTTAGGAAAACTTAATATCAGACAAAAAACAGTAATGTGCCATGCTAAGGTGTTGTTCGGGAAACCAACCTAATCCCTTTCACGTTTATGCAATCGCCAAATTCCCTACGTCGGACAAAGATTGTCGCCACAATTGGCCCTGCGAGCAATAGCCCAGATGTTCTCAAGGCACTAATTCAAGCTGGTGCCACCACTTTACGACTTAATTTTTCCCATGGCACCCACGAAGACCATCAGCGCAATATTCGCCTGATTCGCCAGACGGCCTTTGAACTCAATCAGCCTGTAGCGATCCTGCAAGACTTGCAAGGACCGAAAATTCGCTTGGGGCGGTTTGAAAACGGTTCCATTGTTGTCAACAATGGCGATCGCTTCACCTTAACCAGCAAATCGATGGTTGGTAAACAGGAAATCAGTTCAGTTACCTACGAACCCCTAGCGGACGAAGTGCCTGTGGGAGCCACCATCCTATTAGACGATGGGAAAGTTGAGATGCGGGTAGATGAGGTAGACCGAGAGCAACGAGCCTTGCACTGTACCGTTACCGTCGGTGGACCCCTCTCAAATAACAAGGGAGTTAACTTCCCTGGTGTCTACCTATCCATCAAAGCTCTAACCGATAAAGACCGACGAGATTTAATGTTTGGTTTGGATCAGGGTGTGGATTGGGTAGCACTCTCCTTTGTTCGGAATCCTCAGGACATCTTGGAAGTCAAAGAACTGATTAACAGTGCTGGCAAGCAGGTACCCGTCGTTGCCAAAATTGAAAAGCATGAAGCCATTGAGCAAATGGAGGCAATTATCTCCCTGTGCGATGGGGTGATGGTTGCTCGGGGTGACTTAGGGGTAGAACTACCAGCAGAGGATGTACCAATCTTACAAAAGCGACTGATTGCCTCAGCCAATCGACGGGGAATCCCAGTGATAACTGCCACTCAAATGTTGGACAGTATGGTTCACTCACCGCGACCAACTCGTGCAGAAGTTTCTGATGTAGCTAATGCTATCCTTGATGGCACTGATGCAGTCATGCTCTCTAACGAAACAGCTGTTGGTAAATACCCAGTAGAAGCTGTAAAGACCATGGGTACGGTTGCGGTGCGCATTGAGCAAGAACAGATTATCGGTAATGCTCGTGACACCAGCCGTTCCATTCCCAATGCTATATCCCAGGCAGTTGGTCACATTGCGGAGCAGTTAGATGCAGCAGCCATCATGACTCTGACCAAAACTGGTGCTACAGCACGGAATGTTTCTAAATTCCGACCCCAGACTCCCATATTAGCAGTAACACCCCATGTAGATGTGGCTCGACAACTCCAGCTAGTTTGGGGGGTCAGACCTTTGTTAGTCCTGGATTTACCCTCAACTGGTCAGACCTTCCAAGCCGCAATGAGTGTGGCTCAGGAAAAACAGCTTCTAACAGAAAGAGATTTGGTCGTCATGACGGCGGGGACAATCCAAGGTGTGGCTGGGTCAACAGACTTAATTAAAGTAGAAGTAGTCAAAGCAGTTTTGGGTCAGGGAGTTGGTATTGGTCAGGGATCAGTAAGTGGTGTTGCTCGGGTGGCTGGCACTGATGGTGATTTACCTAACTTCAACCACGGAGAAATCCTAGTGGCTCCTTCAACCAATGCCAAATTTGTGGAAGTTATTCGCAAGGCAGCAGGAATTATCACTGAGGAAGATAGTATAACTAGCCATGCAGCAGTGATTGGCTTACGCTTAGGTGTGCCAGTAATTGTGGGGGTGAAGAATGCGACCCAATTGATTCGGGATGGGGCAATTTTGACTCTGGACACACAGCGGGGTTTAGTTTATTCTGGTACCCTTGGGGCTAGCCCCAGTGACGGGTTACTAATGACTTGAATAAATTATACCCATCAGCATTGTTTATTTTGTATTGGCTATTGCCTGGTTTTATTTGTATGCTCAAGCATCACTTAACTATAAAATAGTTTGTGGTACTATTTGGCTACTAACTTAACCTGGTAGAGTCAATATTTTGGAATTCGTAATTGGTAAGATCAAGTCCGGTTAATCACTTATAAAATGGTTGAGCCTATGCCCATGAATTTAAAATTGTTAATTGTTAATTGTTAATTTTCAATTTTCAATTAACGAAAACCCCAGAATTATAAGTAGTCAACCGGACAGGATATTACTCATGACCGTAACTGTCCTGCTTTAAGCTTGTAGACTGATCAAAATTTATCATCAACACATCTTGGTTTTTACATCTTTAGTGCTTCGATTTCCGTGAGTAGGGATTGAGTTTCAATATGCTTCTGCCTCAGTTTACCTGCCAAGATGTTTTTTTGATGATTTATTTGTTGTTTTTCTATAGCCAGGCATTGATTTTCAGCCCTCTCCAACTCAAGTTGCCTTTCTAAGCATGCTTTGTCCCATGCCAATTGTTTGTTTTGTCTGAGGAGTGATTTAACTTCCGTCTTGACTTGGTTTAGCTCCACAATTATTCCTTTGGTTTTCTGTACCATCAACTCCCAGGCTTGATAATCCCAATTTGAAGTTTCTACTCCCCCATCAAGCTCTTCAAGAAAAGCCTGCTTTTCCAGCTCCAGCCGTTCAACCCTCTCTTGCAGTGAGACATTTTTCTTATGGAAGCTCCTTAAGGAGTTATTAACTACAATAAACTTATTGATTATCCCAATAATTTGCTGATGACTTTCTTTGAGTTCATATTCCAGCCACTTAATTTTATCATTAGCCAAATTAATATCTTGTTCAATGGCTTCATAGTTATTTAAAATAAAAAAAAACCAATAGATTAATAAGTTTTGGATTTGATTGCTATCTTTGAGAGTATGATTTTTTGGTTTAAAATCATAAATAGCTAATAAAAACCAGCTGAATAACCAAAAACTGAGACTTGAATTCATGAGAGCTTCGTTGTAAAGTAATTACATCACTTTTAGCATCAACGTGACCTAGCACGACAACCGTGTAAATACATAATTAAGCTAACTGAGTTAACTCATTCCAAAACTCATATTACGAGCAATTTTACCTAAGTCGTGTATTTTGAAAAGCTCCTCTTGATAAAACAAATTTTTTTTACTGCTGCCCTTTTAGTAGAGATTGGTTAGTTAGCCCATAAACTAATACCAATTATTCAAAATAGGACTTATAGATGCAGATGGTCAGATGCTTAGATGCTCAGATGCTTAGATGCTCAGATAAAATAAATGTGTACCCTTGTCAGCACTAAGAATTGGGATAACCTAAGAATTGGTAAAAGTACTGTATTAAGATTGGTAGAAGTACTGTATTAAGTATTCATACTGATACTAAGCTCGACTTAATGGATTTACGATGGGCGATCATGGGCGATCGCAACTCCGTAAAACCCATAAGCATTAGGCTTTTTGACTCTTTAAAGGTGACTAAGATCCCCGATATGCAAAGAGTCTACCGCTCTGTTTAAGGAAGGCTTGAGAAGTCAGCTTCCCCCTACTCGTTTTTTTTATAAAATTTTATTTCATTAGCTTGACAAAAATAACAAACAGCTGAAAATTTATAATACCGACCATCGTGAATTAACAGGGTGAGCTCCGATGCCGAAATTCTGCCCATGAAGCTGTAACGGGGTGGATCTCATTGTCTTGATGCAGCGCGGTCATGGAATTTCCCCCATGACCGTAATGGTGCGTTTGACCCGTAATTTAATTCGCCACGGCACCTCTATATCGCTTTTGCAGTTTGACCTGGTGGTGCGTTATGGGAGGCACTGTCCCAAAACTGGCTACAGCTTGCGTCTTGGCGAGCTCGTCTTCTGTGCGCACCATTAGCAACTTTTTTACAAATAATGAGATGCACCCGCTCTAACGTGCTGGGCCAACTCTCGGAAGGCAACGGTCATGTCAGGTCAAAGCAGCAGCAGTTTGGCGAGGTTTGGTGTACAATTCCTAAGGATGTCTCTAGGTCAGCTATGGAATTGTGGTTCCAACTAAGCAGTTCTTGAGTGTTGAGGACATTGATATACGATGATACGGGGAACAAAGGCACCAAAGCCTTTGATGATTAAGGGAAGTGGTGTCATGCCAAACAAGCATTATTACCTATCTACAAGATCAGACCTCTTTCGGATAAGATCATAAAACCCCTAAAATTCAGTAAGTACTGCTTGAGAGGTTCTAGCTAAAAAGGCTGAGGAATATTTATATGAGCGAAATTTTCGATAAAGTTAAGGATATCGTTTCAGAACAGTTGGACGTTGATGGGGAGGAGGTTAAGCCAGAAGCCAGCTTTGCCAACGATCTGGGCGCTGACTCCTTAGACACAGTTGAATTGGTGATGGCCTTAGAAGAAGCTTTCAATATCGAAATCCCTGATGAAGCGGCGGAAAAGATCGACACTGTTCAAAAGGCTGTGGATTACATTGAGGAAAAAGTAGGAGCAGGAGCAGAAACTCCAGCTTGATCAGCCTGATTCATTACCGCAAGTTCTGCGTTCACGGTCGATAAGCCTAGTTTTAATGGCATGATGACAAACTTTGAGAAAAAACGGGTCGTTGTTACAGGTCTCGGTGCAATTACGCCGATAGGCAACACTGTGGCTGAGTACTGGGAAGGGTTGTTAAACGGACGCAATGGTATTGGTTTAATTTCCTTATTTGATGCCTCCAAGCATGCTTGTCGTATTGCTGGCGAGGTGAAGGGCTTTGATCCCCAGGACTACATGAAGCGTAAGGAAGCAAATCGTATGGATCGCTTTGCTCAATTTGCGGTTTCTGCCAGTAAGCAAGCATTAGCTGATGCCCAGTTTGAGATCAATGACCTGAACGCAGAACAGGTCGGTGTAATGATTGGCACTGGCATCGGTGGTCTGAAGGTACTGGAAGACCAGGAAACAGTTCTTATTAAACGTGGACCTGACCGCTGTAGTCCGTTTATGATCCCGATGATGATTGCTAACATGGCAGCTGGTCAAACAGGAATTCATACGGGAGCAAAGGGACCCAATAGTTGCCCAGTTACTGCTTGTGCCGCAGGGTCTAATGCCGTAGGCGATGCGTTTCGCTTAATCCAGCGAGGCTATGCCCAAGCCATGATTTGTGGCGGTGCTGAAGCGGCGGTGACTCCCCTAGCAATGGCTGGGTTTGCATCAGCACGAGCTTTATCTACTCGTAACGATACTCCTGAGTCAGCTTGCTGTCCTTTTGATATCGCTCGCAATGGCTTCGTGATGGGAGAAGGTTCTGGGATTCTGATCCTAGAGGAACTAGAACATGCCGTCAGTCGTGGAGCAAAAATTTATGCCGAAATCGTCGGCTATGCCATGACCTGTGATGCCCATCACATCACATCCCCTGTCCCAGGTGGCGAAGGAGCAGCAAGGGCTATAGCACTGACGATGAAGGATGCTGGGTTGACGGCCGAACAGGTTAGCTACATCAATGCCCACGGCACTAGCACACCTGCTAATGATAAAACCGAAACAGCAGCGATTAAAAAAGCCCTAGGAGACCATGCCTATAAAGTAGCAATTAGCTCCACCAAATCTATGACAGGTCATTTGTTGGGAGGGTCTGGTGGCATTGAAGCAGTGGCTTCAGTGATGGCAATTGCCCATGACCAGATTCCACCAACGATAAATTTGAACAACCCAGACCCTGAATGTGATTTGGATTACGTACCCAATTCTAGTCGCCAGCAGATGGTAGAAGTAGTGCTATCCAATTCCTTTGGGTTCGGCGGTCATAATGTAACCCTAGCCTTCAAAAAATACCGGTAAAGTGGGAATAAAGTTTGAATGGTTAACGGCTTACTCCGTAGGAGAACCAAAAGGGTAGCCTTTATATTAGGGTAGGCATTGGGTGAAGGTAGCTCAAGGAAAAAACTAGTAGTTACAACTACTAGTTAATGATATTTACTGAGTAACCCATATTCCCACCCACGCTTTATGGATTGTTTTCATCCTTGATGCTTCATCCTACCCTACAAGGGAAACTATCCGGCGAACATCCTTCATTCTGAGCCAATCCCTATCTCTTGCTGATTGATCCCGGTAATGGGATTATGAGAAAGTACCTTTGGGTCAACCGAGAGCCACCCTTGTTTGAACTCAGACAAATTCTTGTTAGACCATAGTACACACATATCCATTAAACAGAAATTATGGCCGTTGCAACCCAGTCTCTCGAAGAACTTTGCATCAATTCCATCCGCTTCTTGGCGATTGATGCTGTAGAAAAGGCCAAGTCTGGTCATCCTGGGCTGCCCATGGGGGCGGCTCCTATGGCATTCGTGCTTTGGGACCGTTTTATGCGGTATAACCCCAAAAATCCCAATTGGTTCAACCGCGATCGCTTCATCTTGTCGGCTGGTCATGGCTGTATGTTGCAATACGCCTTACTTTACCTAACTGGCTATGATGGTGTAACCATAGACGATCTTCAGCAGTTCCGCCAGTGGGAATCGGTCACCCCTGGACACCCAGAAAACTTTGAAACCGATGGGGTTGAAGTCACTACTGGTCCATTGGGACAGGGAATTGCCAATGGTGTGGGTTTGGCAATGGCAGAAGCTCACTTAGCTGCTAGGTTCAACAAACCGGATGCTACCATTGTCGATCATTACACCTACGTCATCCTTGGTGATGGTTGCAACATGGAAGGGGTGTCTGGTGAAGCCTGTTCTTTAGCGGGTCACCTAGGACTTGGCAAACTCATCGCTCTCTACGATGACAACCATATTTCCATCGACGGCTCTACGGACTTAGCCTTTACTGAGGATGTGGGTAAGCGCTTTGAAGCTTATGGCTGGCACGTCCTACATGTAGAAAGTGGTAACACTGACCTTGAAGCTATCAATGATGCCATAGCAGCAGCCAAAGCGGTAACAGATAAGCCGTCTTTGATTAAGGTAACCACCACCATTGGCTATGGTTCTCCTAACAAAGCCAATTCACATGCTGTCCATGGTGCAGCTTTAGGTGGGGATGAAGTGGAGGCCACTCGCAAACACCTGGGATGGGAATATGAACCCTTTGTAGTTCCAGATGATGCTCTCAACCATTTACGGAAAGCTGTGGAACGGGGTACGGAAGCGGAAACTGCCTGGAATCAAACCCTAGCTGATTACAAAGCAAAGTATCCTGAACAAGCAGCACAATTTGAGCAAATTACCAGTGGCCAACTCCCGGAAGGATGGGAAAAAGCCCTACCCACCTACACGCCGGAAGACAAGGGAGTAGCAACCCGTAAACATTCTCAAGCCACTCTCAATGCACTTGCCCCCGTACTGCCTCAATTGATTGGTGGTTCAGCTGACCTTGCTCCCTCCAATCTCACTTTATTGAACATATCTGGGGATTTCCAGAAAGGGCAATATGAAAACCGGAACCTACGCTTTGGCGTCCGGGAACATGGTATGGGAGCGATTTGCAATGGCATTGCCCTTCACAACTCTGGCTTGATTCCCTATGGAGCCACCTTCCTGATTTTCACCGACTATATGCGGGCAGCAATTCGCCTGTCGGCTCTATCAGAAGCTGGGGTAATTTGGGTAATGACCCACGACTCGGTAGCCTTAGGTGAAGATGGTCCGACACACCAACCGGTTGAAACCATTGCTTCCCTAAGGACTATACCAAATCTGGTAGTCCTTCGACCTGCTGATGGCAACGAAACCTCTGGGGCTTATAAGGTAGCTATTGAGCGTCGTAATGCTCCAACTCTCCTCGCCTTTACCCGACAAGGTCTACCTAACCTAGCTGGTAGTTCCATTGAAGCCGCGACCAAAGGGGCTTACGTCCTCTCTGACAGCGATGGCACTCCTGACATTATCCTGATTGGTACTGGTAGCGAAGTGTCACTGTGTGTCCAAGGGGCTGAGCAGTTGCGAGAAGAAGGGAAGAAAGTCCGTGTTGTCTCCATGCCAAGCTGGGAACTTTTTGAAGCCCAGGATGAAGCCTATCGGGAATCCGTCTTGCCCAAAGCAGTGACCAAGCGCCTAGGGGTCGAAGCTGGTGTCAGCTTTGGTTGGTGCCGTTACTTGGGGACCGAGGGGGATATGATTAGCATTGATCGCTTTGGTGTTTCTGCTCCCGGTGGCGTCGCTATGGCAAAGTTTGGTTACACGGTTGAAAATGTAGTCGCTAAAGCCAAAGCCTTGTTGGGATAATGAAACCAATAGAATCCTTAATTATACCTAACTGAACCAGGAGAAACATTTCCATGGTGATGGTTCCCCAAGACTAATGCTTGTTATAGTGGCATAGGGAAAAAAGGGAGAGTTTCTCCTCTTCCTTTCTGCCACCACCAGGGCTATTTCATTTACCGTTGCACCCCCACCACAGAAGCCATTCTAGGGCTTGATCAACTTGATAAACAAAGTCTGCGTGGTGATATTCTAATCGTCGTAGCCAAGCACAGAGACTATAAAATTTGTGGGATTAGTTTGTGTAGCCCAAGAATCAATTCTCCCTTAGGCCATTAGCCTTGGGGGTAAAGTATAACTTTACCCCCAAGGCAGTATCAGTCCTGATGATGGCAACCTTGTATATTGGACTATCCCTAAGATATACTTGACTCAGCAAGTAGACTATGACAAGTCAAAATCTCATAGTCAAACAGATCAACACAGAAAGTGGTCATAACTATTTGCGTTTATCTGTTTTTGGGTAAACTCAGAATCTGTTTAGACAATCTGGTAATGTAAGCGCCATGTTTCAAGACTCTTCCTACCCAAGCTAGCCCATGGGAAGTTGAAAAATCGCCGATGAATAGGCTACGGGTTATGCTGGAAGATATTAACTTTGAGACCTTTGAGACCATCCCTTAACCGTATTGACCTCGGATGCTGACTCAGTTGGCACACGAGTAGCCAAGGCGTTTTTAATGGGATTAGTAAAGTACCTTGGAGAACGTTGAACACGCTGGGCTAGTGTTAACAGCACATAGATTGTGATTAAGTAGCCAGTAGCTAGCAGGGGGATCATTAACGACATATCAATGTATAACATAAGAGTGAACAAGAGACAGGTAGATGCAAATTTATAGAGAAATCTGCTGCAAAGCAATCCTAAAACCTTACAGTTCTAATGGTTTTAGGATATGGTTGCGGATAATAAGGTATAGGATACAGGTATTTGGCGCAATTGACCCTAACCACCCAACCCTAGGTAACTCCTGATCTTAAGGTGAGAATTATCTCGACTTAGGCTCCCGATTAGGCAACTCTTGGTGGTTATGTCTGCTTTACAAGTTGACTCAGTAGAGATACTGAGATATAGACGGGATAGAGAGGCTTGTCTTGCCTAAGCCAACATCTTTACTATGGTGGGATCACCGAATTTAACTCTCCCCTTACCACATTTGGAATTCAGTATGTTAAATCTTTTAAACCCTCAATTCTCAGGATAGCACAAAAATCCTGGGTAGCCATACCGAGATCGGTACAGACTTAACAAGTCTATACAATTACTCATATTTCCTTCCAGTTATGCCATAAACTCAACAAAATTTTCCTATCGGGGACGGTTAGCTTAGAATTAAGAAAGAAATATGTAAACTTTCGTAACTAACTTCTGAGTCGGCTGATCACATGACCTCAGTGACCTCCCTTTTTGCTTCCGTAGAAGCAGATCTGTATCTATTGAGTGAAAACTTAAAAAACCTGATTGGTGCCAGTCACCCAATCTTATACGCTGCAGCTGAACACTTATTCGGAGCTGGGGGAAAGCGGTTACGACCAGCCATTGTATTGTTGGTCTCACGGGCAACGATAACCAACTCCAACATTACCTCACGTCATCGACGTCTAGCAGAAATTACTGAGATGATTCACACCGCTTCTCTGGTGCATGATGACGTGATAGACGAGTCAGAGGTACGCCGCACCGTACCTACTGTTAATAGCTTGTTCAATAACCGAATCGCTGTGCTAGCTGGTGACTTTCTGTTTGGTCAATCGGCTTGGTATCTGGCTAATCTGGATAACTTAGAGGTAGTTAAGCTACTCTCTGAAGTGATTAAAGATATGGCAGAGGGAGAAATCCAACAAGGACTGAGTCGATTTGACACCACGACAACTATAGAAGGCTACTTGGCAAAGACTTATAACAAGACAGCTTCACTGATGGCTAATAGTTCTAAAGCAGCAGGATGTCTAAGTGGTGTTTCAGATCAGGTAGCCGAAAATTTATATCACTACGGACGTAATTTGGGGTTGGCGTTTCAGATTGTAGATGATATCCTAGACTTTACAGCATCGACAGATGTTTTAGGTAAGCCTGCAGGGTCAGATTTAGTAAGTGGAAACCTCACAGCACCAGTTTTATTTGCCCTCGAAGAAAAACCCTACCTAGAGGTGCTCATAGAGCGAGAGTTTGCCCAGCCGGAGGATAAAGAACAAGCCTTGGTAATGGTCACGGAGAGTAAAGGAATTCAGCGATCGCGGGAAATGGCTGCCAAATATGCTGAGGCAGCAGTTAAAAATATATCAGTGTTGAAACCCTCAGAATCCAAGCAGGCTCTGATTGATCTGAGCGACTATGTCTTGAGTCGCTTATACTAGAACCTTAGGGATTCCAGTATTAAGCATGGCTTGGCATGAGTAATGGGTAACTAGGTAATGGGTAATGGGTAACTAGGTAATGGGTAATGGGTAACTAGGTAATGGCTCAGCAGCAATTACAATTACCAATTATCTTGTTACCCATTACCGATTATTACTGAAATGCTTTATGGGTAAGTATTTTTAGCGCTAAAATCCAGATAAACTTGATTTATGCAATCAGCAACATAGACTGGGATCCCACTGATGCTGCCCCGATTAAACTACCATTTGCTCCACCTTCTTAGTAGTCCAGTCCCCCTTTATTGCTTATGGGAACGCGCCCCGCGTGACCTACGGTGAATCGCGTAGCGTGGCCATTCCCGTAGCGTGGCCCAAAGGCCAAGGCCAATCGCATCATGAGGGATTGATAGTCAACTTAACCTTGACTTGATAACTCCGCACCATTACTAGATGCAAGACTGGATGCAAGATTGACTTGTTTCACCTCATCTATCGCTTTCCGTCGTGCTTCGATAATTTGACCGATTTCACGGGCAAGACTTGGTGTACTTTCTATCATCTGATTAACCAGAGCTGAATAAAGCGCAATAGTTTGCAAATCTTCCACAACGGATACGGATACGGAGCTTGGTTTGCCGCTAAACAGTGCCATTTCCCCAAAAAACTCACCACTTGACAGAGTCATCACCTCCTGTTGTTCACCATAACTATCTTTGACGGTGATTACAGCTTTCCCAGCAATAATAATGTACAAAGCATGACCAGGATCCCCTTGACGAATCACTGTTTCTCCCACACCGAAATGTTGTAGGACTGCTCCTTTCGAGAAATTCTCCAAGTTCTTTTGCTGTTTAGCTACAGGAACAAAGACAGGTATTGACTTCAGGCTCTCGGTAAACTTCGTCAAAGTGCTATCTGCCTGATTAGGTTCACTATCGAGTTTACGGAGTCTATAGATCGGAATGGTAGGTCCAAGATTGTTGCGTTGGGCTGCATACCAGATACGGGTCATCAACTGTTCACGGATTTTGGGGGCATCCTGATAGTCTTCGATACAAAACCTAACCTCATAGTTACCGCGATAGTCGTTATATTCCATGGTGCGGATCTCTGGGGAAGGATCACTCAATATCCCTTCTGTGGCCAGCGCGGTTTCTTTTAGTACTTGCTTAATCAGGTTGGGTGGATCATCACTGTCAAAGTCAATCCTAAAGGTTTCTACATGAAGGCGTTTCGGTTTGCTGTAATTGAGGACTATTTCTCCCCCAAGTACCCGATGGGGAATAATAATCATGTCGTCTGTGCGGGTTAACAGGTGAACAGCTCGCCAATTCATATCAATGACCTGACCAACTTTGTCTCCAATCTGCAACCAATCACCGACTTCAAAGGGACGAGCGAACAGTAGGGTAATGCCAGAAAAGACACTACCCAGAGAGTCCTGAAGGGCCAAGCCGATCACAATAGAACCCACACCCAAGGCAGTAGCCAGACCAGCGAGGTCGGCTCCCCAAACTCTCGATAGCACAATGGCACCACCAAGGGCTACCAAAAAAAATCTTGACAAATCTAGGAGTAGTTTTGGGATCCGTGCTCGCCATGTATTTTCTCCAGCGGCTTCAAACAACACCGAATTGATTAGAGACAGAGAGGCGTCTATAACAAATATCCAGACCAGGGTCTCGACAAGCTTGACAAGATTGTTGTCCAGGTCTAATTCAAGCACATTCTGGATAAATAGCAGGAATACTAAGACGGGTAAGACACGGTTACGAACTAGGCGGAGCGTAACTGCTAGAGGCTGACCGCGTCTTTGTAGACGATGAGTAATTTCTGTGAGAATAATTACTAGGATCGGGAACCCTATCCCTAAGGCTATTGCCCAGATAAACCAATCGTTTTGCCATATTACTTTGCTCATCAAAACAATCTCCTTGTCCCATTCTTTTACTATCCCTTGAACAAGAGGGTTAACCCTCTGAACAAGTTTTAATCCCCCACGGGATAATGCTCGCGCGGGGGTTCTTAATTTCGTGTATTATGGTAATCTGAAAAGAATGTAATCAAGTCTAGTTTGTTCAGTTACCAATTCCCTATTAGCAATTCCCCATTACCCTTGGGTCTTTAATAATTGGAAAAAACTGGGCAAAGCCTATGTCTAAACTGTTGAACCTACTAATTCCTGTGCAGTTTTTAACAACCAAGCTTTCTGCTGATTTTTACCATTAGGTGTGATGTCCTCAGCCTGCTCAAAGTCGTAAATATCATGGAGACTGTTGTAGACATTTTGAGACACTAATATAGCTCCCGTTGGGCAGTAAAACATCAGCTTATTGGCAACATTGACTGTATCGCCCCAAACGTCGTACACAACTTTTTCTCGACCTACAATACCAGCAACAATATCTCCGGAATGGATACCGATTTCAAGGTCTAGGTCAAATCCTCGTTCATGACTGAATCTGTGGGTCAATGCTAGTATTTCTAAGCCAAAATCTACCGCACGTTTTTGATGGTCTATATGTAAGATTGATAATCCACAGACTGCCATGTAATTGTCACCAATGGTTTTAATCTTCTCTATGCCGTATTTTGCCGTGGCTTGATCGAACAGACTTACTAGATCATTAAGAATTGCAATGATTTCATGGGTATCCATGGATCTAGAGAGCTTGCCGAATCCAGCAATGTCGCAGAACAAAACCGTAACATTAGAAACACTCTCAGCAATGTTTGTCTCTCCCCGTTTGAGACGTTTGGCTACGGAGTCGGGAAATACACTTGTGAGTAACTTTTCATTTTCGCGATTTTTCTGCTCGACTAGTTTAGTTTGAGTGCGTAAGCTGCCAACCATTTGATTAAATGACTCAGCTAACTCCCCAAATTCGTCTTCCGAGTCTATATTCACAACCGCATCAACTTGTCCATCCCTCACTTTTCGGGCGCTAGCAATTAAAGTTCTAACTGGTTGGACAAACAGATGGGCGAGCCCCATAGCAAGTAGGGTGATCAGCAGTATGATCAAGGCAGCTGAAACCAAAACTCTCTTTTGAAAGGCGTAAACTGGGGCATAGGCTTCGGCAAGATCCATCTTGGAGAGGATAACCCACTCCAATCCATCGATGTTTAAGGGAGCGTAGGAACTCAAAACTTCAATACCCCGATAATCATTGATAATTTGGGTACCTTCTTGCCCAGCTAAGGCTGCTTTTACAGCTTCTGTCTTGACTGGCTGTTGTAGAATTGATGTACCAAACTGCTCGATTCGCTTCAGGATCTGTTCCTTTACACCCTGTTCTCGCAAGGCTTTACTATAAGCTGTCGGCTCTTGAATTAGGAAACGGGAAACTGATCGCATCAAATAATCGTCTCCGACTAGATAGATCTCTCCTGTATCCCCGAGACCATTACTCTTCCATTTACGGTAACCTGTCATAACATTGTTAATCTGATTAACCGGAAGCTGGAATGCCAAAACACCTATAAATTGGGAGCCGTCATAGATGGGAGCAGCAATAAATGCTACTGGGGCTCCAAAAGAAGGACGGTAGGAATCAAAATCAAAGATCTGCACATAATCCTTTCCCTTGGCTTTTCGGAGGTCGGCTAAGGCGAAAGCCAAGTTACTATCACTGTATGGTCCAGTGGTGAGATTGGTGCCAAAGTCCGTTTCTTTAAAAACTGAGTAGACAATCTCACCGGTTTTAGGATCGATCAGCAACATATCCTGGTAACCAAACTTTTCAACAATGTTGCGAAAAATTGGGTGGTAGCGGGTGTGAATACTACTGTACTCACTTTTGTCTTCTGGATCATCTAGGAGATGTTTCTCCCCAGCTGGGTTGGGGTTCTTGGCGATGTAATAGTACTGGAGGTAACGAGCCGCAGAGGTTTCTGGTAAGTAGGATTCTAATACAGGCTTCCCGTCGCTAGTTTCCGCTAGTTCGGTTAAAAATTCTTTACGGTAGTATTCCTTGAGGGTGTCCTCTAAATCAGTTGGTGTATCAGTTGCTGTCCTAGATTGTTGCAGTTGGTTGTAGGCTGTCTTAAATTCCTGCATCGCCTCGACCACCATTAAGTTTTCACTTAGGGTCTGGGTCTGATAGCGAATATCTTCAAAGTATGATTCTATTTGATCTGCTTTGGAAGCTCGTAGACTGGTTAACTGGTTTGATACTGTTTGGCTCAGATGAGACTTACCACTCCGATAACCGATATAAGCAGTCACGAACAGCGAGCAAGTGCTCAGAGCCAGCAACATAAATATAAGTTTTGACCTGATACTCAAATTGTTGAGCAATCCCATGAACAGCCTCCCTGATCCCGAATTGTGAATGATGATGATGCCTGTTACCTTGTGTGATCCTCAATTGCCTCACTCCACACCTGAGAGGCTATGGAATTTGAGCTAGTTTCTTCCTGCTCAGGAGTAGGTAAAGAGTTCGACAACAACACCCTTAGAATGTAGGCAGTTGGAATCTTGGCTAGATATTAAGCTATGAAGGGATATTAGATATGGGGGGTTAAACCCCCTCAACTTGCGACAATTGACCATAACTTGAATAGGACTTACGCAAAACTGGCATCTAAACGCGCTTATGGTGTAGCGTTATTAACGCACCCTACAGGGATATAATGCTTTAGTTTATTTATACGTAAGAACTTCAGTTGAAAAAAGTTCGCGGCAAGCACCAGCGAACTCTCGGTCAACTAAGTATTTTTACTCGGATTATATTAGAGAATTTGCGATCGCCTTTGGCGCGGCTTCGCCGATCGCACTCGATAGTTCTTTTGTGCTACAAAATGAAGTGCGGAAAGTGGGTTTATATCAGGATCAGCAATAGCTGACTATTGGATATCCACGATCAATTTGGTCAGCTCAATGCTTACTATGGAGTCATTTTCAAATGCAATTTTGGATCTTGTGCTGCCCAACCCCCAGGGGAATTCAAACGAACCTCAAAATGTAGATGGGGTTGGTTAATGTCAGGATTTCCTGTAGTCCCCACTGTCCCCAATAACTGTCCAACATTAATCTTCTGACCTGGACTGACAGTAGTACGGTTTAAGTGAGCATAGCGGGTTTGGCGTCCTCCCTCATGATTAATCACTACCAAATTGCCATAAGTGTTTTGTGGTCCAGCATAGGCAACTATACCGCTATCACTGGCAAAAACCTGAGTACCTTCCTGTGCCAGTAAATCGACACCAGCGTGAAACTTCTTTTCATCCTCACCAGCCTCTTGCCGCCAGCCGTAATCCAGTCCTATCCGTGCCACAGCTGGTAAGGGATAATTAGTCAATCCCGTGTAGCTATCTACAGTCGGAGTTTCCCTCGTTGCTGTGGGAATACCGATGCCAAGGGAATTCAACCCTGGGATAAAGGCTTGCTTAGAGGGTTTTTTACAACCATTTAACTCAAATAAAACCGCAGCACGGACACCGTAGGCGTCTGCTAAGTCTTGCCAAGTGGCATTCAATGGCACATTCACCAAGATGCCATTGAATGGCGGAATCAAAATCTCTTGCCCCACTGGCATTGACTGCCGGTTTAAGGCTCGATTAAATCTAAGTAGTGTAGCCTCTTCAAGATTGTATTGGTTGGCAATACTCTCGACGGTTTCACCTGCAGCCACTTGGTGGCGAGTTAAGCGAGAGAGCACTGGCGGTGGACAAATATCCTCTATAGTTGTGTTTTGAGTTACTGTGTTTTGTGCCTGTTGTACTGTTTTTACTGTCAGGGTTGTTCGCGTAGCGTGGCCTTTTGGCCAAGGTTGCAGGTTGGCTGGTTGAAGTGTGGAATTTGTGAAATTTAACTGGCTTTGGGATCGCCAACTATCATCTACAGATAAAGAACCAGAATAGGAATCCGTTGTTCCCAAGTTTGAAGTAGCAACAGTTGGGGTCACTAGCCAAAAAATTGTGGAAACAATTGGGAGCCAGCGCACTAGATTCATTGTTAACGATTGAGTCATAGATCAAGACTAGGCCAGAGGTAAACGGTTTCAAATTTTAGACTTCAAGCAAACAACCTAACCTTCGGGAATGGCTATATTTTGAACTTTCCCCGTTCGCGTAGCGTGGCCTTTTGGCCAAGGACTTCCCTCAACCCTCTAAAAGAGTAAACCTTCAACTATTCAACCTTCAACTATTCAACCTTCAACTAGTGAAGCTTTAGAGCACTCTTAAAATGCTAGGAATACTATCCACTGCCTCTAGAGTCCGAATTTCATCTAGAGCCTGTCGGAAGTTCCCTTCACGCACATCATGAGTGACGACCACAATTTCTGCTAAGTTTCCTTGGAAACCAATTTGCACCACAGATTCTAAACTGACATGATGTTTGCCAAAAGTGGTGCCTAAATGCCCAATTACACCAGGATGGTCTTGACTAAGGAACCGTGCATAAAAGCGGGTGACCAGGTCTGAAATAGGAGCAACAGTACAATAGTGCTGATGAGCACAACTAAGTAGAGGATGTAGTTGCTTGGCTTCCCGATCGCTTTTGAGGACAGCAGCAATGTTCAAGATATCCGACACCACCGCACTGGCTGTCGGACCAGAACCTGCACCAGGACCAGAGAAAATCACTTGTCCAATGGGTTCGCCTTCTACCACAATCCCGTTGTAAACATCATTGATACTGGCAAGGGGGTGAGTTTTGGAAACAAGGGTAGGATGTACCCTCAGCTGAATAGTTTCAGACTTTGGGTTATCCCCAGTTGCCATGGGGTCTCGCTTGGCTACAGCTAAGAGTTTAATTACAAACCCCAGCTTCTCAGCATAACCAATATCTGCTGCACTGACCTGACGAATCCCTTCACAGTGGACATCAGATAAATTAATCCGTCCTGCAAAAGCAATAGAAGCTAAAATAGCAATCTTGTCAGCGGCATCTAATCCATCCACATCAGCAGTGGGGTCAGCCTCAGCATATCCCAACCGTTGGGCATCAGCCAGAATATCGCCAAATTCTCCCCCTTCCCGTTGCATCCGGGTCAGGATGTAATTGGTAGTACCATTAACAATGCCAGTAATACTGTGAATACGGTTCACTCCCAATGCCTGTTTGAGGGGTTGAATTACTGGGATACCCCCCCCAACTGCTGCTTCTAACATGACGTAGACTCCAGCCTCTTCCGCCGCCGCAAAAATTTCATCCCCATAGCGGGAAATAACGGCTTTATTGGCAGTGACAATATGTTTACCTTGGGCAATCGCCTTGAGCATAAGCGATCGCGCTGGTTCTAATCCTCCCAGTAGCTCTACTACAATATCTATCTCTGGGTTGGTGACAATTTCTTCTAGGTCAGTTGTCATCAACTCCAGTGGTAGTTGCACTTCTCTGGGCTTATCAAGCGATCGCACTCCTACCTTGGCAATTTCTATCCCTTGCAGTAGTGGGTTACGTCCAGCTGTGTCGAGTAAAATCTTTGCTGTTCCTGTACCAACGGTCCCTAATCCTAATAAAGCAATCTTAAAAACCACAGTATTTATCCTGAATCTATATGCTTACCAAACATGCGTTCGCTGAAAGCGGGACTTCGTCCATCGCATAAGCGTGCAGATCGCGAATCTTTTTCTTTTCTAGCCTACTTTTCGGTTGAACGTGATGGACGAAGTCCATCACGTTCAACCTACCAACCGGCTAACCCAGGTATAAGGGGTTTCAGAGTTCAGGCTTATCATTAACTAATTAATTAGTTAATGATAAACCCAGCTTATTGTTTATTTTTTTAGTGGATAAAGGTTTCATAATTTAGATGCCTTTGCCCTGCATTTATAGGTCAACAAAATAGCTTAAAATTACTGTTTTTATCCTAAAGTATTTAGTAAACTGTTGTGTCTTAAAAATGCATATAGCGTTTTTAAATTAATTCTAAAAAGGAATTACCGTTTTTTTCATTACCCAAAATAACTCTATCTAGCAATTCTTATACCCATGAGGTACAAATCTCTGGGTTTTAGGGACTTCGGAGCAGGGAGCAGGGAGCAGGGAGCAGGGAGCAGGGAAGAGGGAAGAGGGAAGAGGGAAGAGGGAAGAGGGAAAAAATAATGTGTACCTCATAGCTATGATAAACGCTATAGTTGATTAACTCTTGCCTCTTGCCTTTCCCTAAGAGGATATCTGAAAAGTTTTTTGATACTGAATTTTGCCCCCCTAGCCCCCCAATTCTGGGGGGAACAAGAATCAATTTGCTGGTAAAAGTCCCCCGCCCCCCTAACCCCCCAATTCTGGGAGGAATTAGCGGATGCTTCGCTTTTTTACAGATGGGGATTTAGGGGGCTTAGGTGTAGCAAATTAGACTTCTCAGACAACCTCTAAGGAAGTATGTTCACCTATAAAATACAAACGCGCTTATCAGCTTAACTGCTTACCTCACCATTGCCATTGGCATCTTTTCCGAATCCTATGCAGATTAGGTTTTGTTAACCTCTTTAATCCCCTCTGTGCTTGAGGCTGAAGGGGTTTTCCTGTCCCGCCTTACTTCCTAAAAGACGGGGATAGCCACGTTCGGGTTATTATTTATTTTGGTTAACTCTTACTTTACTAAACACTTAATATAATAAATGACCTCAACTCCATCAATCAAAGATAATAATCGCGTCTCCCTGACCGATATAGATATGCCTCCGACGCTGTTACTCGGACCCGGGCCATCTAATGCCCATCCCTCCATATTAACAGCCTTGGGACTGCCCCCAGTTGGTCACCTGGATCCCCGTTTCATCGCACTGATGAACGAAGTGCAAACCTTACTCCGCTACGCTTGGCAAACTGATAACCCGATGACTATTCCCATGAGTGGGACTGGTAGTGCGGCAATGGAAGCTACTCTAGCCAATGCAGTAGAACCAGGTGATGTGGTTTTAGTTGGGGTTAATGGTTACTTTGGACACCGACTCGTGGATATGGCTGGTCGTTATGGCGCTGATGTCCGTAAACTAATGAAGCCTTGGGGGCAAGTTTTTACCCTTGATGAACTCCGAGAAGGCTTGGAAACCAATCGTCCTGCTGTATTAGCTTTGGTTCATGCTGAAACTTCAACCGGTGCGCGTCAGCCCCTTGAGGGTGTGGCTGAGTTGTGCCGAGATTTCAATTGCTTGCTGCTGGTTGACACAGTCACCAGTTTAGGTGGGGTGCCACTGTTTATTGATGAATGGGGGATTGATCTGGCCTATAGTTGCTCCCAAAAAGGGCTTAGCTGTCCACCAGGCATTTCCCCTTTCACCATGGGAGCTCGTGCCCTCGAAAAACTCCACCAGCGTCGTACCCAAGTTGCTAATTGGTATTTGGATGTATCGATGTTGAGCAAATATTGGGGTGAGGAGCGCACCTACCACCACACAGCTCCAATTAATATGAATTACGCCTTGCGCGAAGCTTTGCGATTGGTTGCTCAAGAGGGACTAACCGCTTGTTGGGAAAGGCATCAAGCTAATGCTGAATTGCTTTGGGAAGGTTTGGCTGATTTGGGTCTAGAATGTCACGTGGAGCAAGAATTTCGTTTGCCTACCTTGACCACGGTTCGGATACCAGAGGGGGTAGATGGCAAGGCAGTTACCCGCAAACTGCTGGATGATTACAACATGGAAATTGGTGGCGGCTTGGGTGAATTAGCAGGTAAAGTCTGGCGCATTGGTTTAATGGGTTATAACTCTCGGCGAGAGAATGTGGAGCAAGTGTTACATGCTTTAAAGGAGGTTTTAGGGGATTCTAAATAAAACTTAATGGCAAGGGATTGGTAAGGGATGTAATGGTGGTGGTGATCCTATTTGTGCAGAAATCTGCTCTTTAGCTTATAACTGACTGCTGATAGCTGAATCATTACCCTTGCCAAGCCTAACAATGCCACAAAGGGTGAAATGTTAAAAATTTCATAAAAACGAGAGCGAGAGGATAAAACGTTGGTCGGATTATGGAGTTTAATGATTCATCAATTGAAAAATAGGTAAATAGTCGAAAAAACTATAATTTTTGACTATTTACTCCTCAAATCATGCTGAAAAAGGATTCAGGATTTAATTCAGGATTTTTCTTAAGCTGTTGATTATAAATAAAAAAAAAATGCTATAATTAAAGGTTAAAGTTTTGATAGTGGCGATTTCAAACAACTCAAAATGATCTATGCTATACAGGTTATTCAGAAATAGTTAAAGGAGAATTGATAATTGTCTCGTCGCTATTTATTTACCTCTGAATCCGTTACCGAAGGTCATCCTGACAAAGTCTGTGATCAGATTTCTGACACTATCCTAGATGCTATGCTCGCTCAAGATCACCAAAGCCGTGTTGCGGCTGAAGTGGTCGTTAACACTGGTTTGGTATTGATTACTGGTGAAATTACTTCTCAAGCCCAGGTTAATTTGATTGATTTGGCGCGGAAGAAAATTGCTGAAATCGGTTACACAGATGCTGACAATGGTTTCTCTGCCAACAGTTGCTCTGTTTTAGTTGCTCTTGATGAACAATCTCCTGATATTTCCCAAGGGGTGACTACTGCCCAGGAAAGTCGGCAGGAAATGAGTGACGATGAACTAGATGCCATTGGTGCAGGGGACCAAGGTCTGATGTTTGGCTTTGCCTGCAACGAAACCCCAGAACTGATGCCCATGCCCATCAGCCTGGCTCATCGGGTTTCTCGCCGTCTGGCAGCTGTACGTAAAACTGGTGATTTATCTTACCTGCGTCCTGATGGCAAAACCCAGGTCAGTGTGGTTTATGAAGATGGCAAGCCGGTTGGGATTGACACGATTCTGGTTTCCACCCAACACGATGCCACTATTGGTGATATTACCGATGAGGTAGCTGTCCAGGCAAAAATTAAAGATGACTTGTGGTCAGCAGTGGTGGAACCCTGTTTCCAAGATATCGATATTAAGCCGGATAACAAAACACGCTTCCTGGTGAACCCCACAGGGAAATTTGTGGTTGGTGGTCCCCAAGGTGACGCGGGTTTAACTGGTCGCAAAATTATTGTAGACACCTATGGCGGTTACTCACGCCATGGTGGTGGTGCCTTCTCTGGCAAAGACCCCACTAAGGTAGACCGTTCCGCTGCCTATGCCTGTCGCTATGCAGCTAAGAATATTGTGGCAGCAGGTTTAGCAGACAAATGTGAAGTCCAGCTGAGTTACGCGATTGGGGTGGCTAGACCCGTAAGTATCCTTGTAGAAACCTTTGGTACTGGTAAGGTGGACGAGGAGATTTTGCTGGAATTGGTCAACAAGTATTTTGAACTGCGTCCTGCTGGCATCATCCAAACTTTCAATCTGCGCGGATTACCAGCAGAACGGGGTGGTCGTTTCTATCAAGACACGGCAGCTTATGGTCATTTCGGGCGTACTGATTTGATTCTGCCTTGGGAAGAAACTGATAAAGCAGAAATCCTGAGGGAAGCTGCTGGTAAATCTGGTGCTGTATCGATGGCATAAAGTAGTACTCGGTTAACTCAAGGTGTTAGGTGTTAGGCATTAGGCTTTAGGGATGAGTTAAAGCCTAATGCCTAGTGCTATCAGCTATCAGCTATCAGCTATCAGCTTTTGTGAATAAGCGATGCAGCGCGGTCTTGGGGGTTTCCCCCACTCGCTATTGCATCAAGACAACAGGTAACCATTTGTTTAATCTGAGTTACGTCAGCCTAATGTAGATCGCTGACCACTGACCGCTGACCCCTGACCGCTGACCCCTGGCCCCTGACCACTGACCCCTGACCACTGACCCCTGACCGCTGAATGCTTACCTAATACCTAATAGCGTCTTTAGGGCTTTTGCTGATTATCTCCCTTCTTAGTTTCAGCAGCTTTACTAGGTTGAGACTGTTTTTTCAACTGAACAAAAAGTTGAAAGCGGGTACGATTGGGGTCGATTTTGGCAACCGTTAAGCCGATGGTATTAATTGCCTTTGCTAAGGTTTCTTGCTGGGTTGGTAGTTGGGCGAGATTGAGATTACTGCTGTTGAGGGTACGCTCAACATCAAGGAAAAATTGACCAGTGTTGGGATTAGGTTTGGTTGGTACGGTGTTTTGAAACAGAGGTGCTTGAATTAGTGTCTTTTGGGGTTGAGGAACTAGTTCACTAGCAATGGGGGCTCCTAGGGTGAAGAAGACTACATTCCCTTCTAACCAGCCGTGGGTAGCATTCACCCCTCCTAGAGTGGCTGTCCAGCTAACCATTGGTTGACCGTTCACCTGAGTTTCTACTACCGGTAACTGATAACTATTGGTGATTAAGTCATCCAATTGCTGTAGGGTTGCTTGAGCACCAGAGCGATCGCTTACTTTTACCATCAATGCTATCCCAGCTCCTAAGGGAGCAGAATAAGGATTATCCTGAAGCGCCAGTTGTTTGGGAGACATTGGTATTAAGGCTAGGGCAAACTCCCCTTCCATCCAAGATAGTAAATCCTTTTCCCAATCCAACCCTAAGGTGGTTTTCAGACCAGCTTGGAAATTGTCTGGGGAAATGGGGATTAGAGAATTTAATGCTCCTTGTTCGGTATAGTATTGCCAAAATTGTCTGATGTTACCCCCAGATATAATGCCTAGGGTACTCGCTGGCATCCGTCTAGGCAAAAAAGAACCGCTAGTTTCGTTACTGGCCTTAACAGTGCTTCTGGGTTTGACCCAGGAAATCCCTTCAAAACTTATCCCCTTTGGTGCTAGGGTTACTGTTGTGACTATGTCTTGCTTTAAGGGTTTAGTCGCTGTTTTTTCAGGCTGCTCCTGGGAATCAGTGGCTACTGCGGCTAAAAAAGTTGGTAGATTAATATACAACTGAGCAAAGGACTGATCAGCTTTAATCTGAGCGATCGCATCTTGGTAACCAGCTTTACTAGCTACGGAGATAGCTCCTTTGTAGGTGTCAATCACCTGATCAATAATTTTGGGGTTTTCACTCACCACTAGAAAACGCCCCAGCACTGCTACTGAGTACTTTTGGGAGTTACTCTTGTTCGTTTCGTAAACCTGAATACCTCTGTAGGTTCTCTCAACCCACTGTTTCCCTGATTGAGACTTGGCTTTTTTGAACAGCTCCATTGCTTGGGTTAGTTTGTCAATGGGTAGTACAATCAAACTGGGAAAAACTGATTGATCGTTTGATAAGACTGCTGGTGATAACTCTCTAGGGCTAAAGTATGCTAAGGTAACGTCTTGACCCAACCAAGGTTTGATATCTTCCTGATAGTTGTAGCCGTTAGCAGTTAGTAAATTTTCCTGCAACTGAGCAAGCTGTTTTTCCAAAATTTGTCGAGATTCAGTTGTGCCATAGTTTAGCAACTGCTGCCATTGTTTGGAATCTGTAGAAATTGATGCAGTAAAGAAGGCATTTTGCGGAACTAACTGGGTACTTACCTGAATATTTGGTTGGAAAATCTGCCGCCGCACTAGCAACCAGTAAGCGGTTACTCCACCGCCTACTACCAAGACGGCTGCTGCAAAAATTAGCAGTAGAGAAGATTTCTTTTTTTTTGTCATGGATTTGATTGCTAGGGACATCAATATAAGGGCTTATATCTCTGTGTGACCGTTGAATCTGATTAAAATTGGTTGTTCGTAAATTAATAATTAATAATTAATAATTATCAATTACCAATTATTAATTAACAGGTATGGTATCAACCAGATTAGAAGTGATTAACTGGATTTGATATTAGCTGTATATTGTATCTCGTTGCTGATAGGGACGCCCAAGGGATTGAATGGCTGCTTGTAATGTTTCTACTTCCATACAGGTACCCCCCATAGCTCCAGCCATGGTGGTGATATGCTCCTCCATTAATGTGCCACCAATATCATTACAACCCCATTTAAGGGCATCTGTCGCCCCAGCAAGTCCGAGTTTTACCCAACTCGGTTGGTGATTTTTAATCCAGTTCCCTAGGAAAATCCGAGCTACAGCTGTGAGTAATAGAGCATCTTTCAAGACTGGTTGATCCCGTCCAACACGATGGCGTAATGGTTTCGGGGCTTCCTGTCCGACAAAGGGCAGTAAGATAAATTCAGTGATTAAGCCAGGGTATCCCTGGTTACAGGCTTTTTGTTGAAGCGATCGCAATTTTTCCAAGTGTGCCATTTGTTGTTGGGGTGTCTCAATATGACCCGAGAGCATGGTACTGGTTGTGGGCATTCCCAGTTGATGAGCTGTTGACACAATCTCTAGCCAAGTGGCGGTATTGGTCTTTTCTGGACAGAGAATACGTCGGACATCATCATCTAAAATCTCTGCTGCTGTTCCTGGCATTGAACCAAGACCAGCCTCTTGTAGTTGAGCAATCACCTGGGCATAGCTAAGTCCATCTTGCTCAGCAATAAATTGCACTTCCTGGGGAGAGAAAGCATGGAGATGCAGCTGAGGAAACTCTTGCTTAATGGTTTTTACCAACTCTAGGTAATAGGGCAAGGTTGCCCCATTCATCTTGGCCTTGGGGTTGAGTCCGCCCTGCATGCAAATTTCTGTAGCATTCCGCCGCAGCGCATCCGCTGCCTTTTCATGAATTTGCTGCCAATCGAGCCAATAAGCCCCCTCTTCAGAGGCATCCCGACGAAAAGCACAGAAACTACAGTGCTGGGTACAGATATTGGTAAAGTTGATATTACGGTTGATAACATAGGTAACCGTATCCCCAACTTGTCTATAGCGCAACCGATCCGCAGTTTCTTGAATTGACGCTACGGCCTGAGCTTCAGTTTGCTTCAAAAGCACAACCCCTTCATCGGGTGATATATCAATACCCCCTAAGGCACGGTTGAGAATAGTATCAATACTAGTTGTAATCACAGCAATATTCAGTAAACCTATTCAGTAAATCTACAATGATCGCAGTGATCGCAGTTGAACACCTCCATGGTTTAGCCGCAAGGTGAAAATAACTTAGGGGCTAAAACCCCCTGTTTCCATATATTTTGTCTGTCATCTATTTCAATTCCATTGGCAAGTCTGCTCCTGTGCTGATTGAGGTTATTATTTTTGAAAACTTTCCTGAGAAGTCCCTGGTTTCACCCCCTGTTGCTATTGTGTTGGATTGCTATTGCCAGTGTTTTACGCTTCACTAACCTCACCCTGAAGTCCCCCTGGACCGATGAATTTGCCACAATAGTGTTCAGCTTGGGCAATAGTTATCAAACCTTACCCCTAGACCAAGCCATTTCCCTCTCTACCCTGTTACAACCACTGCAATTTAACCCAGAATCGGGAGCATCAGCAGTTATTCATCATTTATTTACTGAGGATCACCACCCTCCTCTATACTTTGTCCTCGCGAACTGGTGGATGAGGCTATTCTCCTTCGGTGTACAGGCGTTCGATGGAACATCCTTACAGGATAGCGACTTAGTAATTTGGGGAATGCGATCGCTTCCCGCCCTGTTCGGTATAGTATCAATTCCACTAATCTATGGACTGAGCTGGGTAGGGTTTCGTTCCCGGTTAGTGGCTCAACTAGCAGCAGCAATTATGGCTGTGTCTCCCTACGGTGTTTTTCTAGCCCAGGAAGCCCGTCATTACACCTTAGCTATTTTGTGGGTGATGGCATCCCTGTGCTGCTTAATTATTGCTGTACAACATCTTCAACGCCAGACTGTTCTACCGATTTGGATATCCCTGTCTTGGGTAGTGGTTAATTGTTTAGGTATAGCAACCCACTATTTTTTTCTCCTGACCCTCTGTGCTGAGGCCATGGTTTTGTTAGGACTTTGGGGATTAGCCAAAATTTCTCCTTCTCGACCCTATCCAATCCGCCGTATTGGTGCAGTTGCGGCAGGTAGTGCCATGGGAGGATTAGTTTGGTTACCGGTGTGGCTATCGAGTTACGATGCTCAGATGACCGAATGGATTATAAGTAGCAGTGACGGGAGTTGGGCTTGGAGCAAGCCAATTTTTCAAGCTCTCGCTGCTTGGATCACCATGTTATCGCTATTGCCGGTAGAGTCATCTTCCCTGATCGTGGTCATTGCTTCGGGTTTGGTGATGTTAGTGTTTCTAATCTGGTTGCTCCCAATTCTCTATCGCTATCTAAAAATACAACTAAATCACCCTCAGACTGCTTTGGTCACAGGGGTTTTAGGGAGTTTCTTGATTAGTGCGATCGCATTATTTTTTGGTATTACTTACTGCCTTGGTACTGACCTCACCCGTGGTGCTCGGTATAGTTTCGTTTACTTCCCTGCTGTGATTGTCTTAGTAGCAGCCGCCCTAGCCGTGATTAACCCTCACGCTTCAAGCACAAATTCCAGTGACAATAGTAGCCCTAGGAGCTCAAAAACTATAGCGCTAGTTTTGATAATGGGGTTTTTGAGTAGTATTACCGTAGTCAGCAATCTAGGCTATCAAAAATACTATCGTCCAGATTTATTGGTACCGATAATTGAACAACAGTCATCAGTACCGATACTAATTGCTACTACTCACAACACCTTGGTACAGACTGGTGAAATGATGGGACTGGCTTGGGAATTCCAACAGAAGGCTGATCAAAAACTATCCTCCCTCAATCCCCAATTTCTATTGGCACATCAAGACCAAATTCAGTGCCAGCAGAGCAATTGTCCTGCTGCTATCACTCTTAAACAAACTGTTGCTAATTTGTCAAGTACTCTAGATTTATGGTTGGTGAATTTTAACGCAACAGTTGAAGAGTTACCTAATTGTTCTGCTGAGAATTCTGTTAATAATTTAATATCCGTGGATGGTTACCAAGCTCAGCTTTATCACTGTCTTGGTTCTAAGCATTCAGCCGTCAGCAATCAGCCGTCAGCCGTTAGCCGTCAGCCGTTAGCTAAAAGCTCACGCTACTTGAGGTGCCGTCAGCCGTGAGCTAAAAGCTCACGCTACTTGAGGTGCTTATTTTATTCAATAGCTGATAGCTGAATGCTGAATGCTGAATGCTTACACAAAATCTGCGATAGTATCTTTTGTACTAAACTCTAATTAAAGCCACCCCCATGACCATCGCCCCCCTAACCTGGCAAGAACTAGAAGCTCTGACGGATTTTGAAATAGATACTGTTAATGGCGCTACTAACGCTCAATCTTGTTTGCGCCTATTTGGTTTTACTGAATCTGATATTCGGGTTACCCTATACCGAGATAACCACGCTTGGTGTCCTTACTGCCAGAAAATTTGGCTATGGTTGGAAGAAAAACAGATTCCTTATCGTATCAAAAAAGTAACCATGTTTTGTTATGGTAAGAAAGAACGTTGGTACAAGCATAAAGTGCCATCGGGGATGCTACCAGCCCTAGAGCTAGATGGTAACTTGATCACCGAAAGTGATGACATTTTAATCGGATTAGAACGGGTTTTTAAACCCTTAGAGCAAAGCATGAAAGACCCCGCTGTCATAAACCTAAGGCAGTTGGAGAGACTTCTGTTTAGAGCTTGGTGTACTTGGCTGTGCTATCCTACACGTTCATCTAAAGAAGAGCAACATCACCAAGACCAATTTATTCAAGTGGTGGAGATGGTGGAAAATGCCCTAAGCTCCACTCCAGGTCCTTACTTTCTGGATCAGTTCGGCACTGTTGATGTAATTTTCATGCCTGATGTCGAACGCATGAATGCCAGTCTTTATTACTACAAAGGCTATTCTATCAGGGAAGAAAATCCCCGATTGGCAGCTTGGTTTGAAGCTATGGAAACCCGACCTACCTATCGTGGCACACAGAGCGACTTCCACACCCATGTCCATGATTTGCCTCCCCAGATGGGGGGCTGCTGGTCAAACGATAAACCCCAGACGTTAATCAATCAGGCACGGGTGGACAATGGTCCTTGGGAAGGGCTACCGGATGTAACTTACCCAGAACCGGAGACTTCCCGTACTGAAGCTCTCCAACGAGTGCTTAAACACCGCACCAATATCATTCGAGTTAACCCCGCCGACGAGACCTTGTTTGATCCAGCCCTGCGTTGTGCCTTGACAGACATGATTACCGGGGAAACCTGTATGCCACCGTTGGGTTCAGATCCTGCTCTTAGATATTTGCGCGACAGAATTAGTGTTCCTCGGGATATGTCTATCTATGCTGCTAAGAGGCTCAGAGAGTCTCTGGAAAAAACTGCCTCTTTAGTAGGAAATGGTCAAGGTTCTGCTATTCCCATCCGTCACCGACGTGACCAAGATCCAGCTAACTTTGCCAAGGCGGTCTAGAGTTGCGATCGCTAAAAGCGATCGCACTAACTTTATCCAGCACATTAATCCTAGGGTGGGCTGCATCTCAATCCATGCTGTTTGACCCGGTGGTGCGTTACGGGGCGGCTCTCCCAACTCGGGCGTTGAGGCGGAAAATTAGGACGAGCGCCCCTAACGCACCCTACATCTGCCCTGCCCACCATACATCTGTTGGAGTCAGGAGTTAAAAGCTTGGAGTCATAATAATAAATTATAGCCATTGGCCCAATAGCTCTAAATAGAACCTAACTAAATTAATAAATTAACAATGACTAACAACGGCTCGAACAGATTAGATCGAATTGAAGCAACATTAGAACAGATGCTAGCTGTTCAACGTGAACTACAAGAAACACAATTAAAGTTTCAAGAAACACAATTAAGGTTTCAAGAGAACCAACAACGGCAAGAGACAATATTAGAACAGATGCTAGCTGTTCAAGCTGAACTACAAGCTGGTCAACTTGAACTACAAGAAAGACAATTAATGTCTCAAGAGAACCAACAACGACAAGAAAGGATATTAGAACAATTGATTGGATATAGCATCACCCAAGAATCTGATAAATTAAATTTAGAGGAAAGAATGAATGCCTTAGAGCAACGAGTTAGAGGATTAGAAAATCGGTGAATTCCCTCTTAGCTCAATTAATGCTTGGTTTTAGGCAAAGGGCAAATCCTAAAGTGGGCAGTGCCTAGCAAACCGATGGCTAGCTTGGTGAATCTGCCTGATCCACTGCCCACCCTAGATCAAGCTCAATACAAATACAGGGTTGTATAGCAATGAAAACTAAATCTATGAATGGGGATAAGTCCCAACGGGCCAGCAGAAAGAATCATCTACTAGCAGCAGATAGTAAAAAGAAAGATAAGAAAAAATTAAATAAGAAAAAATTAAATAAGAAAAAACTTAAGAAACAAAAGAAGGCCAATCTACCCAATTCAGAACGACGAGTATTCTACCACATCTCTGAGGCAGAAGGCAGCTCTAAACTTCCGAGGAAAATGTATGAAAAGGAGCTTGCCCGTCTGCAATTGGAACTGGTGAAAATGCAATACTGGACTAAGCATACTGGAACCCGCATTGTGATTGTGTTTGAAGGACGTGATGCAGCGGGTAAGGGAGGGACTATTAAACGGATTACCGAACCCCTAAATCCACGTGGCTGCCGAATTGTGGCATTGGGTACACCGAGTGATCGGGAAAAGACCCAATGGTATTTCCAGCGCTATGTAGCTCATCTGCCCGCAGCCGGTGAAATTGTCTGTTTTGACCGCAGTTGGTACAACCGCGCTGGGGTGGAGCATGTGATGGGTTTTTGTACCGATGCACAGTATCAGGAATTCATGCAAACCTGCCCAGAATTTGAGCAGATGTTGGTCAGATCCGGCATAATTTTGCTGAAGTATTGGTTTTCAGTTAGCGATGAAGAACAAGAACGACGGTTCCAATCTCGCACCACCGATCCCGCTCGTCGCTGGAAGCTCAGCCCGATGGATCTAGAATCTCGCGATCGCTGGGTGGAATATTCCCAAGCAAAAGACAACATGTTGGCTCACACCAATATTCCAGAAGCCCCCTGGTTCACGGTGGAAGCTGATGACAAAAAGCGGGCTCGCCTTAATTGCATCAGTCATATTCTCAGCAAGATTCCCTACGTTGATATGACACCGGAACCTCTAGAATTACCCCCACGCAAGAAGGCTCCCAATAACTATGTGCGCCCACCTCTGAATGAGCAATTTTTTGTGCCCCAGTTGTATTGACATTTGGGAACGTCCTAAAATTCAGGACTTAGGGGTTTCTTCCTGTATATTATTTCATTATCATTGGGCTGATCAAAGAACTGATAACCATTCCGATAAGCTGCTCTAGGGTCAAGTAAAGACTGAATCTTTTTGGAGGTTTCTTCAATAGCATGTAGAATCCTGCCAACGATATCAGTTTGCTTAGCTTTAACTAGCAACAAACACTGATTAGGATAAAAAACAACAATCAGCAAAGTATCTCTAGATTCCATCAAAATTTTTTCGTTGTTTACCAGACTAGGTAAGCGGTTAATAGATTTGTGAAACTCGATTATTTGATCGGCTATTTTTATAATTTCAGTTTTATTTAATCTACCTATTAACTCAGTAATTGGTAACTGTTTATAGAGAATAACTGCACCTAAAATGTCATCATATTCAGCTACTAAATCCCTAACAACGCTATCGTAATCTTGTTGTTTGTTTGACATATTGATTATGGTCATGGGATTAATTTTGATTAAACTACTCTAGCAAAGTGAAGAGGGAACAGGGAACAGGGAAACAGGGAACAGGGAATAGGGAATAGGGAATAGGGATCAAAATCATCTCAATTGCTACACGGATTGCTATCTTGATAGTCTTGAGAGGCATCCGATCAAACTATGATCACATTATTCCTGAATTAATTTGCTTCTATGATTCTAATCTTTGGGCTTAGTTTGTCTGTATCAAATTAAACCGATTTGCTTGGAAATCTTTTTACTTATTCACTTCATAACCGGATAAATCCTATAATTTCATGGGTTGGCTTGTATCTACAGAAAAGTGTGTTAATTAGGGCTGGCTGATTAACTCTCAAAGCATTGACAGATAAAGGTTTTAGCCTTGTTGGGTCGAAAAAAGTGCCAGCTTTTCGGTCGAAAAAGCTCAATAACTTAGCCTTTTGGGCAGACAACAGCATAAAAATCAAGGGACAATTCTTCCGACTACCTCCTATATAATTCCTGAGGTGGTGACAACAAGGCTAAAAAGTATACAGGGTGTGGGGTGACCGGGTGTGGGGGGTGGGGAAAATAGAAGCGATGCAGCTTCGGAACAGGGGGTTTCCCCCGGAGACGAAACCTGTTTATTGTGGAGCCTTTATAGTTAGCAGGTTATGCAGAAAAGGGTTAAAAACTTTTGAATAGCGATGCAGCGCGGTCTTGGGGAGCCAGTGCGGTCTTGGGGAGGCAGCGCCGCCAAAGGGGGTTTCCCCCATGAGCGACTGCCGTGGTCTCCCCCATGAGCAACTGGCGTGGTTTCCCCCATGAGCGACTGCATCAAGACAAGGCTCCACTATCTTACGGTAACTTCAAACCACTCGCGCAAAGCATGGCTGACAGGGAATTTGGAGTGAGCCCAGCAATAACAATCGGTCATATACCTGATTCAACCGTCCCTAGCAACGTAGCCAGCTCCTGATCTTCCCCGTTCGCCCTCACCCCACACCCCACACCCAGTAAGGCTTTTAAGGCTGTTTGTCACCCCGTCAGATATAATTCCCATTTCTCCTAACTCCTGACTCCACACTCGCTGACTCAATCCCATACCAAAAGACTTTTTCAGCAAACCCTAATTATGTCTTTGCCGATCCCTCATGGCTAATTGCTTGACATCTCCCTTAAACAAAAAGCCACTGTAGGCAGTCATACGGTGTTCGTGGAAATCTAGACCTTCAATTTCTGCTTTTTCTGTAACTCTCAGACTTGAGGAAAGTATGCTTTTAACAAATAACCAAGCCAGCGAGCTCAGGAAAACCGTTGACAGACCTACTGCAACAATGCCAAGTAGTTGAATAGAAAGCTGCGGGATACTATCTATCCCGCCACCACAGAATAGTCCGGCTACTGGACCGTTACCAATACCATACAAATCACCAGGTCCTTCACTGAAAAGACCTAAAGCCAGTGTTCCCCAGACTCCACCAACAAGATGGACAGAAATAGCACCTACTGGATCATCAATTTTCATCCTGTCCCAGAAGTCCACTGAAAAGACCACAATTATTCCTGCAAGCAGACCTATAGCAATAGCGTTACCAATGGTAACGAATCGACAGGATGCAGTAATAGCTACTAAACCCGACAGTACTCCGTTAATAATCATAGTGGGGTCAGGCTTACTGTCAGGATCCCTTGGGTCAAACCAGGTAGTTAGAGCTGCAGCAATACCCCCTGCACAAGCTGCTGTATTCGTCGTCAGGACAATATGGCTAATGGCGTTGGGATCTAAATTCGTCGTTCCGGGATTAAAAATGGTTGAGCCGGGATTAAAACCAAACCAGCCCAGCCATAAAATCAAGCAACCTAGAATCGCCAGGCTGAGATTGTGTCCGGGCAGCCCATAGGAGACGCCATCTATATATTTGCCCTTGCGTGGTCCGAGAAGGTAAGCACCTACTAAGGCACAGCAACCGCCTACGGAGTGAACTACGGTGGAACCACCAAAGTCCCAAACTTTTAGCCCTTGTAGCCAGCTTCCTCCTAGCCAGCCTCCTCCCCAAATCCAGTGACCCGTGATTGGGTAAATGATGCCCACAAGTAGAACGCTGAACAGACAAAACGCAGAAAATTTGATGCGCTCAGCCACTGCTCCAGACACAATAGTCGCAGCAGTTCCAGCAAAAACCAGTTGAAAAAAGAACTTGGCGTTGAGGGGTATACCAATATCTTTTAGTGAATAGAAGACACCGTTGTAGGCTTCTCCTATGGCTGGACTATTATCTAATCCTGAAAGGAAAAAGCCATTGAAACCTAAAACAGGGTTCCCATCACCAAACATCACAGCAAAGCCAACTACCCAGTAAGCGGCTGTAGACAGGGCAAACACAATTAGGTTTTTAGTCAAAATGTTGGCGGCGTTCTTTTGGCGGCAAAGACCAACTTCCAACATCCCAAAGCCCGCGTTCATGAAAAATACTAAACAACCAGTGAATATCACCCAGATAGTATCCACGGCAATTTGGAGAGATGCAAGGGTAGTCTGAAAAGGTGGATTCTGGGCTACTGCTACCTCGGCACACAACAGCATGATTATTGCGATTAAGGGCAAGCAAATTTTCCAACTTTGCAGCGTCCAACCGCTGGTGCACCTTAACCTTTTACGCTTTTGTTGAGACATTAGTAATCAAAGGTTTAGTGCTTAGAATAAAAATCAATACTTTCGTACTAGGAAGTGTAGCAATCGACAGTGCTATGGGAATCATGGCCAAATAATTGACTCCAAATCCTGTGGATATATACCTATAATTTGGTTATTTTTGCCCATTATAAATTAGCACAAATAACATCGTATACCCCTGAATTAATTAATTTTTTTGGCCTTGGGTTACTAGTGAAAACTCTTTTGGCGTAGATAAAATGTTGGCGTAGATAACACCCTAATCTGACATAAGCCTAAGTCATGAGTGACCATTGACTTGGCTTATCCTTACACTAGTTCCCTTGATTCTATGGGTAACTGAATCTATTTGTTACCTGGGCACTTGACAGTGTTTTTCCAGGAAGCAGTTAAGCACTATCTTACTCTTATAGTAGACGATATTTTCACTATTGTATGCTAGGATTTCCCTTTTTATTTTTTTATTCGTCGAAATATATTCCTGTTTTTTTACTCTCGTAAAATTTAATTATTCAGCAGTCAGCTGTCAGAAGTCAGAAGTCAGAAGTTTTCAATTGGGTAAAGTACAGATTTTTTGGTTTTAGGGAACAGGGAACAGCGATGCAGAGGTGCGACCCGTGGCGAATTTAATTCGCCAACGGAAAGCGCACCTAAGCGGTCTTGGGGGTTTCCCCCATGAGCGACTGCATCAAGACGGGAATAGGGAAAAAATCCTGTGTACCTCAGGTGTGACCCATGGCGAATTTAATTCTTAATGGGTCAAGGGCACCTACGCTAATGCATGTCAACTTTTGCCTCTTGCCTCTTGCCTCTTGCCTTGCCGGTAGCGCTATAACTGTTCGCGTAGCGTGCGCGTAGCGCATAAGCTGAACGCTTACTGAGATGTAGCCAGCGAGGATTGATGATCGTGATTTTTTTTTGCATCATGGAAGTAACTCCTTTTTAGGAGGGAGGAAAGCCGCGCTGGTTGTGGTTAACAGTTTTTGCCAGCGCGGCTATTAGTATCGGTCGTCACTTTCTATAGTATAGATAACTCCTCGAAAAAATGCAAGGGGTAATTAAAAGTTTTTACATTTATTTACAAATAGTATTATTAGCTATTTTTGTACTCAATTATGTGTAATATTTACAGTATTTTTTTATTGAATTATTTTTTGATAGAGCAGGTAAAGATGTAGGGTGGGCAGTGCAAAAGATAGATAACAGCATCTGGCGATCGCATTAGTAGGCACTGCCCACCACGGGAATTAATCACAATAGAGAATAGTGATGTAGGGTGGGCAGTGCTTGAAATAGATAAGAGCAGCTGGCGATCGCATTAGTAGGCACTGCCCACCCTACTAACTCTAAAATACCTCAACCCAATTGAAAAATACTATAATAAACGGAGACTTTGAGTAATCTCTTTCAAGTATGGAAGTAATAGCAAGTGCAGCTTTAGCTATTGCTAAGGTGGTGGCGATGAAAGCCCTAGAAAAAACCGGGGAAAATGTCGGCCAAGTTCTCTGGGATACACCTAAGCGGTTGTTTCTGGAATCCCTGAGAAAACAGTCTCCAGATACGGTAATGGCTATCGAGCAAGCCCCAGAGCAACCTCTTGATTATGCCGAAGTGGTATTGGAGCTAGAAACAGCAGCGAAGCAAAATCCCGAAGTTGCCCAAGCCATGGAGCGTTTAGTGACTACTGTTGATGCTGAAGCTTTGCCTAACTTAGAGCAAATTATTCAAGAGATTACCAAAGCCTTGGAATCCCATCAGGCTATCCGTGAGAATTACGACATTGAGAATGTGAAAAACTTTTTTAGAGAGAGTATTAGTAATAAAGGTAATACTAATTTTGGAGACAAACAAACTATTTTTGGAGAAAAGCAAACTATTCAAGGAGACCAACATAATACCTTTTGACTGCAGTCGCCTGGGAGGCAGGTTAACCAAACTCGACCAAATCAAGCTCCCCCACTACCTCTTTATTATGTCGAACGCCCGGAATTCAGCCAACGACTAAAACAAAAGCTTTTATCCCAAGAAACCGCTAGAGCTGGCACCTTAGTGGTTAGTGCCATCTATGGCTTGGGAGGAATTGGGAAATCCACCATTACTGCAGCTTTAGCCCATGACGAGGAGGTTCAATCCCATTTTACCGATGGGATTTTTTGGGCAACCTTAGGTCAGCAGCCTGATATTTTATCCTTTCTAAGTACGTGGATACAGGCATTAGGAGATTATGACTTCAAACCGATTAATATTGATAGCGCTTCTTTACAATTAAGAACGTTATTGTCTGATCAAAAAGCCTTACTAGTCGTGGATGATGTTTGGCATCCTGACCATGTTGAACCCTTTCGAGTAGCTGGGGATGGCTGTCGGGTTTTAGTGACTACCAGAGAAGCTCCGGTTAACTGTGCGATTCGCTATGATTTGGACGTGATGACTCCAAAGCAATCCTTGGAGTTATTAACCGGTTGTTTCAACAATGAGTTAACTAATCAAGAACTCGACTATGCTGAAACCTTAGCCAAAACTGTCGGCTACTTACCCCTAGGATTAGAATTAGCTGCTGCCCAAGTTAGGGATGGATTCTCTTGGCAAGAGTTACTGGATGAGTTACAAGCTGAAATTGCTGACTTAGAAGCCTTGGATCGATTGGAAGCAGAAGAAGAGCCAAATGACGCCAAGCGCAAAAACTACAGTCTAGTGGCTTCCTTTAATCTCAGTTTAAAGCGATTATCTGCCGAGAGATTGCAAAAATTTGCTTGGTTAGGGGTACTGCCGGAGGATGTTACCATTACTCAAACCATGGCGACTACCTTATGGGATTGTAATTTAGTTGAAGCCAAAGATACGTTAAGGTACTTACGACAAAAAGCCTTATTACTACCAGGTTTATCTACTACACCAGACACTCACTATCGCCTCCATGACCTGTTACATGATTTAGCCCGTCGTCTGGTTCAACCAGAGTTAGGATTATCAATACCCTCAGCCCATCAACAATTATTAGAACGTTATCAAACTAAGACCGAAAAGGGATTATGGCATACCTTACCCGATGATGGTTACATCTATAGCCACTTAACCTGGCACCTAGAGAAAGCTGAAAAGATAGATCAAATTCATCAACTCCTGAAAGAAGAAACTCCAGAAGAATATAACGGTTGGTATTGGCAGTGTGAGAAACAGGGAAACACTGCTAATTTTATCAAGGATGTATCGAGAGCTTGGGCAATAGCAGCAGCTAATTGTACAGCAAATCCTACAGAATCGATTAGTTTACAGTGTCGGTATGCTCTGATTACCACATCCCTCAACAGTTTAGCTGGAAAGATTCCTGCAAAGTTAATGGCAGCATTACTTAAGAACAAAATTTGGACGGCAGCCCAGGCACTAGCTTATGTGCGACAGAGGAAAGATTATCAAGGGCAAGCAGAGGGTTTGAGTGCAATTAGTAAGTATCTTCCGTCTTCTTTATTACCGGAAGCCTTAGATTGCGCCAGAGGGATTTCCCATAAAAGATACCGAGTCGATGCCTTAGTGGCCTTAGTCCCCCACTTACCCGATGTGTTACCGGAAGCCTTAGATTGCGTCAGAGGGATTGACCATGAATCAGACCGAGTCAATGCCTTAGTGGCCTTAGCTCCCCACTTACCCGAAGTGTTACCGGAAGCCTTAGATTGCGCCAGAGGGATTGACCATGAATTCCACCGAGCCAAAGCCTTAATCGCCTTAGCTCCCCACTTACCCGATGTGTTACCGGAAGCCTTAGATTGCGTCAGAGGGATTTCGTCTGAATACTCCCGAGCAAAAGCCTTAATCGCCTTAGCCCCCCACTTACCCGAAGTGTTACCGGAAGCCTTAGATTGCGCCACAGGGATTTGGGATGAATACTACCGAGCCTATACCTTAGTCGCCTTAGCCCCACACTTACCGCAAGTATTACCGGAAGCCTTAGATTGCGCCAGAGGGATTTCCAATGAAGAACACCGAGCCAGAGCCTTAGTGGCCTTAGCCCCCCACTTACCGGAAGAGTTGTTACCCCAAGCCTTAGATTGCGCCAGAGGGATTTCCCATGAATCAGACCGAGCCGATGCCTTAGTGGCCTTAGCCCCCCACTTACCCGATGTGTTACAGCAAGCCTTAGATTGCGCCAGAAGCATTTCCCATGAAAGATACCGAGCAAAAGCTTTAGTGGCCTTAGCCCCCCACTTACCCGATGTGTTACCGGAAGCCTTAGATTGCGCCACAGGGATTTCCGATGAATTCCACCGAGCTAATGCCTTAATCGCCTTAGCCCCCCACTTACCCGAAGTGTTACCGGAAGCCTTAGATTGCGCCACAGGGATTTCCGATGAATTCCACCGAGCTAATGCCTTAGTCGCCTTAGCCCCCCACTTACCGGATGTGTTATCCCAAGCCTTAGATTGCGCCAGAGGGATTTCCAATGAAGAACACCGAGCCAGAGCCTTAGTGGCCTTAGCCCCCCACTTATCCGATGTGTTGTTATCCCAAGCCTTAGATTGCGCCAGAGGCATTTCCGATGAATACCACCGAGTCTATGCCTTAATCGCCTTAGCCCCCCACTTACCCGATGTGTTACAGCAAGCCTTAGATTGCGCCAGAGGGATTTCCCATGAATCAGACCGAGTCTATGCCTTAGTCGCCTTAGCCCCCCACTTACCCAAAGTGTTACCAGAAGCCTTAGATTGCGCCAGAGGGATTTCCCATGAATCAGATCGAGTCTATGCCTTAGTCGGCTTAGCCCTCCACTTACCCGAAGTGTTACCAGAAGCCTTAGATTGCGCCAGAGGAACTTCCGATGAATTAGACCAAGCCGATGCCTTAAGAGCCTTAGCCCCCCACTTACCGGAAGAGTTGTTACCCCAAGCCTTAGATTGCGCCAGAGGAATTTCCGATGAATTAGACCGAGCCAAAGCCTTAAGAGCCTTAGCCCCCCACTTACCGGAAGAGTTGTTACCCCAAGCCTTAGATTGCGCCACAGGGCTTTCCCATAAACGCTCCCGAGCCAAAGCCTTAAGAGCCTTAGCCCCCCACTTAAGCAATGTGTTGTTACTCCAAGCCTTAGATTGCGCCAGAGGCATTTCCCATGAAGACTCCCGAGCCGATGCCTTAAGAGCCTTAGCCCCCCACTTACCCGAAGTGTTACCAGAAGCCTTAGATTGCGCCAGAGGCATTTCCCATGAAGACTCCCGAGCCGATGCCTTAAGAGCCTTAGCCCCCCACTTACCCGAAGTGTTACCAGAAGCCTTAGATTGCGCCAGAGGCATTTCCCATGAAGACTCCCGAGCCAGAGCCTTAGTGGCCTTAGCCCCCCACTTACCCGATCTGTTACCGGAAGCCTTAGATTGCGCCAGAGGGATTTCCCATGAAAAAGACCGAGCTTTAGCCTTACAGGAATTAATTAAGATATTCACTCCTTCGTCCGTTGATTGTCCTCTTTGGCAACAAATTCTTGATGGTTTAGCTAGTCTAACCCGTCCCAATTTTCTTGAAGCTCTTCCTAAATTAGCTCCTTTAATCATCCACCTTGGGAGTATTGAAGCCCTAAGAGAAACGGTGGCAGCAGTTGAAGATGTTAGTCGATGGTGGAAGTAGGGAAAAGGGAGTAGGGAGTAGGGAGTAGGGAGTAGGGAGTAGGGAAGAGGCAAAAGGCAAAAGGCAAAAGGCAAGAGGCAAGAGGCAAGAGGCAAGAGGCAAGAGGCAAGAGGCAAGAGTTAATCAAGGATAGAGGAATTATGATTAGCTTTACTGGGTGTTAAGGGAACCAGTGTTAGGATGCAGTTGATGCCTGTGCCATGGGGAAGAATTGCGCTAAGCTAATGTTAGCTTAATCATGAGCAAGTTTAGTTTTGCTAACTAAGCTAGACTATAGGTAAGCTCAATCAATCATAAGTAAGCCTCTGATCTCATCAAAACAATAATATCCATGGAAAACGTCAATCAAATCACTTTAAATTTACCCACATATTTGCTAAAAAATACAGAAGAGCTAATTCAAACAGGACTAGTAAAGAATCTTGAGGAATTAGTTGTATTAGCCTTGCATCATGAAATTGTAAAAATTAAACAGTTACAGCAAAACAATCAACAGCTACAAGAAAATAGCAATAGTGTAGATGATCCCATTTGGGGACTTGGAGACAATCCAGTTGTGGGTGGAGTAAGTGATGCTTCTACATCTATTGATCAGTATTTATATAACTATTAATAATGAATTGCTTGTTTTTAGACACAAGCTATATTATAGCTTTAGAATTGGCGGATGATCAAAATCACTCAATCACTTTAAATCATTGGCAAAGTTTAGACAGAAAGACTTTAAAGTTAGTCACAACGTCTTATGTTTTTGATGAAGTGGTAACCTTCTTAAATAGTCGTTATCTTCATAGTAAAGCTGTAGAGATAGGAAAACGCTTACTAAGCAGCTCTGTAGTAGATTTGATTCAGGTTAATGAAGTTATTTTTTTAGAAGGATGGGAATATTTTCAGAAATATCAAGATAAATCGTATTCGTTAACAGATTGCTTATCTTTTGTGGTGATGAACAAGCTAAAAATTCATGTTGCTTTAACATTTGATCAACATTTTGTACAAGCCGGATTTATTAAGTTACCATAAAAGGCAATTCTTAGGGTTAGTGTAATCTCTCCCTAAGAGAATCCCGTAGTTCCTGTAAGGTGGGCACTGTCCATCCGTAACTGTTAATAATAAACCAATTCTTTATCAGTGTAGCTATGAGTGTAGTTATCCCTGACGATATTGTCCAAGCTAGCCAAATGACTGAGGATGAATTCAAACTTGAAATTGGGCTGATGCTCTATAAGCAAGACAAAATCAGCAGTGGCAAAGTCCGTGCCTGGACGGGGTTAACCGTGATTGAATTTCAGCATGAACTGGCCAAGCGCGGTTTAGATTTGAATTATGATGTTGCTGATTTTGAAGCAGACCTTAAAACCCTACAATCGATGAGTTTGCTGTGATTATTCTTAGCTTATTAGGTTTTAGGGAGTCGGTAATCGGGAATATTTTTCCATCAACGTTATGGATATTTCAATAGATTGATTTCTGAGATAAAGCGATAATCTCGTTGATTTTTACTGAGTAGAGGAATTTGATTTTCAATAGCGGTAGCAGCAATTAGAGCGTCTGGGATTAGCAGTCCATGACTGAGATAGTAACTACCCATCAACTGTTCGGCTTTGAGGGATATCTGAGCATTGAGTTGAATGATAGAAAACTGCCTGAGGAATTTATCCAAAGAGTCTAATTCTTGTTTATTTCGACAACCAACAATTAATTCGAGTTTAGTAATAATACTGATTTTCAATAGGGAGGCTTGAGATTCTCTAACCAGGCGTTCTTTGGCAATTGAGTCGTTATTGGCAAGATCAATCAAAATATCAGTGTCGATTAGAATTGCTTCCATTTTAGCCCTGCCAATGCTGTTGTCGAATTCTTCTAACCCATTCGCTACTATTTTGAGTATCTTGTCGATCACGCCACATGCCAATAAAAGGTTGATTATCTAATTCCAGAGGGTGAAGAGATGCCGGTTTTTTCGTTACATACTGTTTTTTGAACACCTCAATGATATCGGCAATAATGTTTTGAACCTCTTCTGGTAGTTCTTGAATATCTTTTGTCAGTTGTTCTAGGTCACGCATAAGTCTTAGGAAGACTATCCAATCACTTTCTATAAATCCATTATACAAAGTAATTGCGGGTGCATCTCATTTTTACTGTTTGACCCGGTGGGTGGAATGGGCATCTTGCCCGTTACAATTTTCGGACGGATTCTCCTAACACTGGCTACCTAGAAAATCAGGGTTTCCCCGTCCCTAACGCACCCTACGCAACTCTTTCCCGATTCCCGATTCCCGATTCCCGATTCCCGATTCCCGATTCCCGATTCCCGATTCCCGATTCCCGATTCCCTTGTTTACTTCTCAAATAGAGCCATTCTCTTCAAAAGAACGCACCTTAATAACCTTAGCAGGAATTCCCACTACCGTTGCGCCAGCAGGTACATCTGATAAAACTACAGCATTAGCACCAATATTTGCCCCGTTACCGATAGTAACCTTGCCAAAAATCTTGGCACCAGCACCAACATTGACACTTTTTCCTAAAATGGGCGCATCCAAAGGACGATCTAAATAACGATTACCCAAAGTTACCCCTTGACGGAGGATAGTATCATCACCAATAGTGCAATTTCCATGAATAACAATCCCACTTTGATGCTCAATAATTACTCGGCGACCAAGCTTTACCGTGTAAGGTAATTCAATGCCATAGGTATTACGAACTTTACGATATAATGCTCGGTAGAGAATACTAAAAGGAGCCCTTAGTAATTTCGGTTGGATGTTCATTCTCCAGACTCCAAACCGCTGCACCGCCACAGCCCGAAATCCAGGCTTAGTCCAATCACAACCATGAGCCTTCCAATCTTCTTTAATTTGTTGCCAAAGTCCCAAATTATCGGTTTTTGGCTGGGTATAATTTGCCGTTAAATCTGTTGGCATCACCATAATCTATTTTTAGAATGAAGAATTTAGAATGAAGAATGAAGAATGTAGAATCGGGAATCGGGAATCGGGAATCGGGAATCGGGAATCGGGAATCGGGAGCAGGGAATCGGGAGCAGGGAGCAGGGAGCAGGGAGCAGGGGGAAGAGTGTGGCACAGGCTTCTAGTTTGTGGAACAGGCTTCTAGCCTGTGACCTTAACTCAGATTAAACGAATCATTAGCTTTTTTATTCAAAAGCTAATGGCTGATAGCTGATAGATGATATAAGGGTTTATAACCTAATAAGATACACAGGATTTTTTACCGGTTTTCTCTTCCCTGTTCCCTGTTCCCTGTTCCCTGTTCCCTAAAACCAAAAAAATTGTATAGCGGTTATTGCATTTATTAGGTAGACTTCTCAACCTCAAAGTCCCCCTTTTTAAGGGGGATTTAGGGGGATCCCTTTGTACCTCATGGGAAATAGAATTGCTATACCTCACCTAATTAAAAACTGCTATAACTAATCAAGAAATCTTCGGACTACTAAAAGCACCACCTTTACAAAACACACTATTGCGGAGAAAATCAGTAAGTAAGTGGGGCGGCTCAAGATTGGGCTTACCTTGAACCATTCGGCGCAATTGCCACAATAAATAACTAGAAGCCCAGGTATGATCGGCTAGAGCAGCGTAAAACCAACCATAGTTTTTAAGAAAATACCGTCGTCGAGAATCAAACACATACTGGGGTCGGCGTTTGGGTGGACGCTTGGTGTCGGTAACACCTGAACTTTGTCCAACTAAGTGGACTACCCGACTTTCTGGGACATACCAGCATTCCCAGCCAGCCCTCTGGGCTTGCAGGCAAAAGTCCATTTCCTCGTAATACATGAAATAAGCTTCATCGATCAGGCCAACCTGCTCAAACACTTCCCGACGAATAATCATACTTGCCCCAGCTACCCAATCCGTTGGACAGGGTTGCTCAGGTATCGGTGGCCAAACTACCCACTTCGATAATAATCTGGATACGATACCGAGACGCAAACCAGAATCTAGCTCACTGAGGACGGTATGAAACCGAAATGCTGAACACTGAGGGGTACTGTCAGGCTCTTCCAGGCGAGAGCCAGCAATACCCACCTGGGGATGGTCACTCATAAACTCGACCAGGGTTTTGATTGCCCTAGGACGAACAATGGTGTCTGGATTGAGCAACAACACATAATCCGGTGGGTGATTAGACTTCAGGGCTGGGCGGATCACAGCGTTATTGCCAAAGGCAAATCCACCATTGTGCTCTAGTGCCATCACCGATGCCCAACTACCCCAGTTTTCGTTTGCGATCGCATTTTTAATGGCTACAGCCGATCCATCCCCAGAGGCATTATCTGCCACTACTACCGTAGTATTCGATAAACCTGGGATTTCATCCGCTAGAGAGCGTAAGCAGTCTATAGTTAAACTAGGGGTTTTGTAGTTAACAATTACTATAAGTAAAGAATTTACGTTATTGTTTTTTATTTCATTAGACATAACTAAATTTTGCTGTTTTTTTTCTTAGATAAATAATTATTATTTGTTAGTTACTTTAATTTTTTTTTTATAAAAAAATAGCGTTTTTAATCGTAATAATTTAAACAGATTTTTTACCCGACTCCCGACTCCCGACTCCCGACTCCCTATTCCCTATTCCCTATTCCCTATTCCCTATTCCCTATTCCCTATTCCCTACTCCCTACTCCCTGCTATATCATCCCTAATTCCGTTGAACTTGTCTTCGTTGATTCCGATTTTGATTCCGATTTTGATTCCGAGAACGCTGGGCTACCAATGCCGGGACTTTTTTAACCTTATTGGTTGTAGGTTCTTGGATCACCAATCCTGATAGTCCTCCACAAGCCAATACAAAGACAGGATTACCATGGGCATTGAGCAGAAATTCCACCATGTACAACGCTACAGCCACGGTCAGCACCGCCACTGGTGCCGCTTGCCGCTTTGGCCACAACTCCGCTGGACAACGGAACCAAAACATAGTCAACACCGGCATTAGTAAGGATGTGGTCAGGCTGGCTAGTCCAACGGTACCAGTTTCACCAAAAGCAAGAATCCACAAACTATCTGGAACTGTAACTTGCTCACCCTTGTCATTAAAGATCAGACTTCTTCCCCATCCTCCCCAGCCAAACACGATCCGTTTCCGTGCTTTATCTACAAGTAGCTCTTCATTATCAAATCTAAACTGTAAGGATTGGATACGGTCTGCAGGAACCACATTCGATACATGTGAGATAATCTGATCACTAACGTAGGTTTCAGTCTGTGAGTTAATGTATAAGTAAGAACAAATAACCCCAATTAGGATAAAGACTGGCAAAGCAGTACGAAATTGCTTGCCCACAAACAAGATCCCAACTCCTAAGAGTAGTAAGAAATAGGCACCAGTGGATTTGCACAATATAAATGTGATCAACACGGCAGCTACCAGCCACTTCATCGGAATATTCCACAGTTGTTTGATCACCCCAGTGTGCCATAGCCAAATTCCCACTAAACTAGCTGCCATCATCCACAGACCCACTGGCAAACCGTGGATCATAAATACTGTCGGTCTCCATCCCCCGTAACGCATTGTTTGGCCAAAGTCAGGATGAGCATGGAAGCCGTATAATATCCTATGGAGCTGGGGACTAAAGCGAATTTCGAACAAACATAGGGGAACATATACCAACCCGCCCATGAAAATGCCAATTGCCAATTCACGTAATCCACTCAAGTTATTGAGATAGATTCGACCGAGAAAATAGGGTACTCCCCAGGTCAAGGTTTGCGTCAAAACAGTAGAGAACCCATCGTAAGCCCCCAAGCCATTCGTAATAGATGAAGCCAATGGACATAGGCACCAAATCAGCATGGGCAAGTCAATCCAGCTGAATTTAAAGGAGCTAAAACGCCCAACATCGTATATAAACGTAGCCAACAAAATACCGTAGCAAGTTGCCGACATCTTAGTATAGTCAGGTAGACCAGGCAAAGCATATTCTGCCACGGGTAGGAATAGCCATGCTACGATAAAACTCACAATGACTGCCCGCTGAGCTGGAATTCTCATGAAGAGATAAAGCACAACTGGAATCCAGCCGAACATGACGATGGGGACTAAAAAACTCATTGGCTTTTTTGGGCATGAACGTGAACAGAGTTGCTTGAGTAATTATCAGCTATCAGTTATCAGCTATCAGCTATCAGCTATCAGCTATCAGCTATCAGCTATCAGCTATCAGCTATCAGCTTATGGGCTACGCCCACGCTACTTGAGGTGCCAAAGGCCAACGGCTGACGGCTGACGGCTGACGGCTGACGGCTGACGGCTGACGGCTAACCACTGACCGCTGACCACTGACCGCTTACTAACTAATTAAGTTATTCAGAAATTTTTTGACTTTGGTTACTGGAGATTTTTTAAGTTGTAATTTTTCTCCTGGTCGAGCCTTAAATAATGTGGAATGATCGCCACCCTTGGAAAGCTCTTCAGCTGGTCTGCCATTGCTGTAGTAGTAAAGTGCCAAAGATTTCCGAGTCCTTCCTTCTGGACAAGTTAATGGATCAGGATGTCCGTGATAGGAAAAATCTGTAGTACTGAATATGACACATCGGTTGAAGATGGGGAGAATTTTTTTCTGAGACTTTGTCATCTCTTTATCCCACATTTCAAAATAACCACCATAGTCTTCTTCCCAATCTTTGTTGAGATATATCAGAAGATTTAAGCGGCGGTCAAGGCGCAATTTTGTATGGCGATTGAAATCAGCATGGATTTTTAAGTAACCACCTTTTTCGATCTGATGCAAGCCACCACCAACAAAATGAGGGTCAGGGATGATTCCATCAATGCCAGTTAAGGTTTCTAAAAAGTTAAGGAAAGTTGATGAATTGAGCTGATACAAAAAAAATCGGGTGTATTCTCCCATTTGAATTTCCGATTTTGAGGCCAGTTTTTTTTCTGGGGCAGCCTCAAACTTTTGCCAATCAATTTCATCAGATTTAGGAAACTCATTCAGAATATTATCTAGGATATCCTCTGGAAAGAAGTTATCCATGATAATGTGTGGAAATGGCTCAGCCTGGGCGTAGGCTTCACAATTATCCTTCGCCAAGTTAGTTAACTTTTCTGGATCTAGGCAATAGTTTAATTTTGAATCCATTTTATTATCCAATTTTAGTCTCTTAGTCAATTTATATGGGTGGTATTTTTTTGATTAGTAATTAAGACTAGTTATTTTTGTAGGAATTGTGATAATTTTTATTTTCTGCTCCCTGCTCCCTGTTCCCTGCTCTGCTGTTCCCTGTTTTAAAAAAGTCCACTGATGGGATATCCAAACCCCAACATATATCGAGCCCAAATCACCCACATCAGTAATGTCAACAGTAGTGAAGTAGCCCAGAGGTCTTGCTTAATAAAGGAAAGCCCTTCACGACAAAGACCATAAGTTATTACTAGATAAGGGAGAATGTCATTGAAGGCAATCACGACTACTGCTCCGAGTGGTCCATTGCCAAACTTTTGCATCACATAAAATCCTAGGGGTATACCAATACAAACATTAAGACTCTTGACTAGTTGACTGTAAGCGTTATAGTTTGGCTTTCCAAGAGCCATCAGAGCTTGCTGAACTGTATCAATCAATAATGCAGGCCAGATGCCTAGGGTCAAGATTGGTAACATCCAAGCTGCTTCATAAAACCTCTCATCATATAAGACAAAAATCGCAATATCTCCAAAAGCAGTACTGACTGTCAACATCAATGCTGCAACCACTAGGATAAGTTGGCGATTGTACCAAATCTTAATCCGAAAGGTTTCCCGAGGCAAGTCAGCCAGTTGAGAAAACGTTGGCAAAAGCACCTTGGAACTAATTGCCGAGATTACCTGAGAAGGTAGGTACGCTAAATTAAAGGCAACACCATAAATTCCCAATAACTCAAATGAAAACAATTTGCCTAGAATTAGTCGGTCGGCTTGGGTCGCGAGAAAGGTAAGCGCCGTTGAAATAAATATCCATTTCCCGAAGGAAAAGATGCTGTTGGCTGCCTCTTTCTCCCAGGTAAAGCGGTTTGATATTCCGGGAATTAACCAATGACTCATTACCATTTTGACCAATGCCGTCAGCACATTTCCAATAGCAAGAGCCCAGATTGTCCGATTGACAAAAGCCCAAGCGACCATCAAGATCAGGCCGGACACTTGCCCCACCAGCTCAAACATCATGATCTTGCCAAATGCCATGTGGCGGTTGAGGCTCCACACAGCAGTGGAGTTGAATCCCTCAATCAGTGGGATCACACCAATGACTGGCATCAGCCCTAACAGCTGCGGGTTATCATAGAAGTGGGCAATCGGCCAAGTAATTATCAGACAAGCCACCCACAGCAAAATCCCCCGACAAACCTGAATAGTCCAGATAGTATTCAGAAAAACTGGGTCATCCCCACGTTTATTCTGGATGATGCTTGCACCAATCCCGACATCGGAGAATAACCGTAAGCCAATGATGAAAACGTTGGCTAGAGCCATTAAGCCGAAAAACTCTGGTGCAAGCAGGCGGGTCAGAACAAGATTACTTGCCAGTCTCAGAAACTGACTTGTTCCATAACCAGCTACTGTCCAAATAGCCCCACGGAGGAGTTGTTTTTTAAGTGATGAGGACATGGTTAGATTTCCGAGTAGGTAGACGGGATGGGTGGGGTTGCAGACTTAAAGGCATCAGATAATTTGGTTAGTTTTAAAGATTGGCTCTACAGCTGATATCTGAGCATGTTGTGTAATGTAGGTTTTAGGTTTTAAGTTACAGCGACGTAGATACTACTTGTTGAGCACCAGATGAATACTCGCGAACGTTTTTTTGCCAAAAACGGGCTGGCTCTTGAGATGAGAAATAACGACTGATATAGTCGTGAGCATTGCGTGAAATATTGTCACGAAGTTCTGCATTCTCTAGTTCCAAAAGACATCGTGCTGCAGCCTCAGGAGTCTCGGCAGCCATAGCAGTCTTACGGTGTTCCATGCAGAAATTTGCCCCACGGGCAGTCTTACCGACTACCACAATTCCTGCTGCCATGGATTCTTGGGGAGGAAGGGCACAACCCTCAACCTCTGCAGATGCCAGGAAGACTTGTGCTCGTCTAAACTGCTTTGCTAGTTCGTGAAAGGGAAGTCCATCCACACGCTCAAATTTCCAGTAGGTACCACCTAGCTTTTGATACCATTCCTCAGTCTCGGTGATGAACTCAGGACCTTTTCTGGGAAAGGCGAAGACCAAACCTGCTTCTCTTTCTGCTTGAGGAATAAATGGAAATGCCTTGTTGTCAACGACATTGGGAACGATCTCAATGTCCTTGCCAGGATAAGTAGCTTCGCATATTTCCTTCATGAAGGGAGAGTCTGTCCAAAGAGCCACACGGCTATCTCGATAGTCAAAATCAGCTTTAACTAAAATTGGAACCTGCAGATAAGCGATCGCTGGTCCTTTGACATCATTGATCAATAGTGTGAGCCAATCAGGAATAATGCATACATCATCCGGACGACGATCTGCCCAACGGATAAAGGGTAAATTGTGAATCCCCCAAGTATTACCAAAGGTGTTACGACCAGTCATGGTGGCAATTACTGCATCAGCCCCAGATTCCCGAGCGGCCAAGCAGTGACGCATGATATTGAGGTCTCCGCCGTTTACTTCGGATTTATAAAGCCACCTACGCCTGACCCAACTCTGAATTGGCTTTAGCTTAGGACGACGAAGGACACGGTATATGAGCTGCCAAGTGGTGCTTGTGGAAAAGTCTGAAAGCAAAAATACAAAACGCATCAGCTAATTTTTATAAATAAGGGAAATTATTAAAAATGCTTATATCTTGCCCCGATTCACAATTTAAATGCGTGAGAGCTTAGGATTGCTTGGTGGTGCCTCAATGGGAACTTGCTTTGGAGGTAGTTCAGGATTAGACCGAAATAGGGCTGACAATTTCTTAGCTTCTGTTGCGACATCATGCCGCTTAGCAACCCGCTCCGCCCCAGCTTTACCCATTTCCTCCAGGGTTTCCACCGGGGAGTTTAAGGCTTGAGCCATTGCTGCGGTTAAGGCTTCAACAGAACCGGGTGGCACCAGCCAACCACAGCTGCCATCACCCACCAACTCCGGTATCCCGGCAACATAAGTAGTAATCACTGGACGAGCCAGGGCTAACGCTTCCATGAGCACGACTGGTAATCCTTCCGCAAAGCTGGGCAGTACCAGGGCTCGTGCTGCTAAAATTTGTTGCTGAACCTCAGTATTACTAGCCCAGCCAGTAATCTCAATGTGGTCTTGCAAACCCAACTGGGCAATAGTCCCTTCAATTTGCGTACGCAACGGTCCATCACCCACTAGTACCAACTTGAACTGCAAGCCCTGAGCCGCTAACTGATGCGCCGCTTCAATCAAGAGTAGATGTCCTTTTTGTTCACTGAGGCGACCAACGCAAACTAAGCGTGGCACGTCTGGTATGGGGGTGTGGGGTTTACTCAAAAACATCTGATCCACACCACAGTGGATCACATGGATTTTTGACCACTGATTGTGGCTGCACCATCGATAAAGCTGGCTTTTGCCAAAGGAACTAACAGCGACCACAAAAGCAGCTCGGTTGATTTTTTCTCTTAAAGCTAAAAGTTGAGATTTATCAAACTCTTCTGGACCATGAACTGTGAAGCTGTAAGATGGTCCACCGAGAGCATGACATAACATCGCTACTGTAGTTGAGTTTGTTCCGAAGTGGGCGTGAACCCTTTCAATATCTGACTCAGAAAACCAACCCAGCAGAACGCAAGCCTCAGCTAAGTAGGCTAGATGATTCAAAACTCCTCGGTCTGAACCCCAGCCGATTTTGAGGGTCAGCCCTAAGGTCTTCAAAAGACGTATCGGTCTGGTTAAGGCAGTGCGTAATAGGCTAAAACACAAGCCCACGATGCCAACTCCTAAGACAAATCGAGTCTTCTGTAGCTCTAGTTGATCGGCTGGATCAACTAGTTGAGAGGCGCAGGAACGGATAGAAAAACGTTTGACTTGAATACCGCAAGCCTCAAGACCTGCAATCTCTCGCCGGATGAAGCTGTGACTTACCTTAGGATATTGATTAACTAGATAGGCAATTGTCATCGTGAACTCGGGGCAACGGTATGTCTGTTTCTAGGAATTTTTCGTAGATTGACACCTTATCTAAGAGATGGAATAGATCGAGAAAAATCTTCAAATGTTTCAAGGGATGTCACCCCTTCATTAACATCACTTGATTAGACTCCATGTCCGTACCAATTTTGCTGCTTCCTCAGACTAAAGCAAGTTTGGTGACAGTATCTTCCTAATTGTTCTTACTAAGTGTGAACTCAGAATCCGGATTGCGATCGAATCGGGGATAGGTCATATCCTGTCCGGCAGAATAAGTTTTGGTTGTTCGCGCACGCGTGGCCTTTTGGCCAAGGTTGGCAGGTTGAAGGTTAGTTTTGGTTGTTCGCGAAGCGTGGCCTTTTGGCCAAGGTTAGTTTTGGTTGAAGGTTGAAGGTTAGTTTTGGTTGAAGGTTGAAGGTTGGCTGGTTGAAGGTTGGCTGGTTGAACGCGCACGCGAACAACCAGCTAACCTTGGCCTTTGGCCACGCTACGCGAACAAACCTTCAAATTCAACCTTAAAACCTTAAAACCTTAAAACCTTGGCCTTGGCCTTTGGCCACGCTACGCGAATGGCCACGCTACGCGAACAACCCTTCACCCCTTCAACCTTCAACCTTCAACTTTCAAATTTCAACCTTTAACCTTCAACTTTTAACTTTCAACTTTCAACCCTTCAGCAACCGATGTTCTAGGGTGAGACAGTCAGGGAAGATGGTTGGACACGATTAACTACTACCCCCAGACAGGTTAAGCCAAACCTGTCTATTTGATCGAGGACTTGCTTGAATTGAGATTTCTTAGTTCCTCTTAATCCGACCACCATCAAGATTCCATCAGTATTGGCAGCCAGGAAATTGGCGTCTGTATAGTTCAGTAGATTAGGAGTGTCATAGATAACCAGGTCAAATTTTTCCTGAAAATGCCCCATAATCTTTTCCATGCGAGTAGACGCCAGATCTTGAGCAGAATCTACTAAAGATTGCCCAGAAGTCAACACAAAAAGATTATCTGAGAAAGGCGATCGCTCCATCACAACCTCTTGGTCGTTTGATAGCAAATCCCTCAGTCCTGGCAAGTTCTGTAAATTCAAATTGGTGTGAAGTTGAGGTGAATGGAGATTAGCATCTACTAATAGAACTCGCTGACCTTTGGAGGCTGCCATGTGTGCTAGGTTTAAGGCTACACTAGACTTACCATCCCCAGCCATAGCCGAGCAAATGGCGATGGAGCGCAGGGGTGGATTACAGAAGCGAAAATGCATGTTAGTGTAGAGAGAGTCGAATGCTTTTTTAAATCGATGATCCTCAGATTTATTGTCATCATCATTGTTAAAATCTACACTATAATTATTGAATAGTTCAGGATTTTTACTAAATGGTATTTCTCCTAAAACAGGGAAATTATGGCCTTCTTCAATATCCTTTATTTCATAAAATATATTCCGAGACTTATCATAAAGGATAACTGTACCCATCCCTAAGCTTAAACCGCCCATAACTCCTAGAAATATCAACTTATTCTGACTAGATTCTGCGATCGGTTGACCGGTCGGATCGCGTAAAAGCTGAGGTTTAGAAACTATCTCCCAAGGCACTTCACGTTGAGCTTTCTCCACCTGCAAGGTCTCTTTCTGAGTTTCCAGTTGGTTGAGAGTTTGAGTAGCAATTTGTAACTGCCGCTGTAGATCATTATACTTACGGACAAAAATCGGGAATTCTTGGACTTCGCGATCAACAGTGTTTTTGGTTTGTATCAGTGCCTGATTACGAACCTGTAGTACCTCAATTTGGTTGGTGGTATCAACCAATTGTTGAATCAGTTGTAAACGAATTGGATTTTGAAGGCTTCGCACTCGGGGGTTAATCGGTTGACCTCCTAAGTTCTGACCCAGAATCCGTTGTACTTCCCGATTGAGAAGGTTTTCTAGGTTTTGCCGTTGCTCTAGTAGGGTTTGAATATTAGGGCTCTCTGGCTGAAAGCGGGCGGATTCTATCGCAATTTGACTTTCTATTTCTTTAAGATCTGCCAGTAACTTCTGATAGTTTGGATCTTCACTCAAGGCAGAAGAAGCTAAAGCTTCCGTTGGCGATAGTTTTAATTGTCTTTGTAAGCTGTTTTTTAATTTTATTAGCTCTTGTAGCTGCCTGGTTGTATCTCTTGTTTGATCGCCAATTTGACGAACTTTATCTGACAATTGTCCCCCATCAAATTGAGGATTAATTAGCTGATACTGCTGTTGCAAAGTTTGCAGATTTCCTTGGAGGCTACTAACTCGATTCTGTAATTGAGGAAGTTGATCATTAATAAATTTTACCCCTTGACCAAGGCGGGTTGTGCGGTCTTCTAAACTATACTTTTCATATTCTTCAGCTGTTGTTTCTAAGACCAACTCTACTAGTTTGGGATCTGTCCCACTATAACTAACTGATAGGATTTTAGTATTTTCACCTTGACTTTCTTCTTCGAGACGTTCAACTGTTAAAGAATACTGAAGTAGCCCAAGGTTAAACTCTGGATACTGGAATTTAATTTTGTTGACGATTTTAGATAAGATTTCAGGACTGGTTAGGATTTTAATCTGAGTTGCATAGTCCAGTTCAAAATTTCCCGCACCAGGTATTGTTCCCTGACCCCGAGTAAGTGTCATTGGTTCAGTGGATATTGCTGCAGCAGATGTGACTGGTTCAACTAACAGCTGAAAATTACCTGAATATGTAGAGGGAGATTTGCTACTCAAAAAGGTAGCAGCAACAGTCACTAAACCTGCAATCCCTGCAACCACCATGGCTTGGCGTCGGGCAATCCTCAAAAGCGGACCGAGATTTAATCCTTTTTGAGGAGTATTTAACTCATCTTGCTCGTTTAATGTTAGTTGTTGCAATTGTCTGCCCCTTTACTAGTTGATAAGGTTTCAGCCCCCTGTTGTATATCCAAGAGGATGCTAATTTTTGCAGGGAGACACTAATAATTACCAACTCTCAGGGCAATAATCCGGATTGTCCAGGTTTATAACCCTTTTCACATCGATGCTATAGTTGATCGATGTAGAAGCAAAATTTATCCATATTATGGAGTGCCGTAAACTCCTTTTGTTTCGGTTATTTATAGTATTTTTTTTACAATACTTTTGTCATGTCAAACTTGATTAATATTAATAAATGCAAATCAAGTTGATACCAATTATTTTAATTACTGCTACAGATAACTTTAATCTTACCATCTCCTCATATCGATCTGTAGTCCGACTGTAAATACTTGGTAATATCCACCAGTTTACTTTTAGTTAATTATACACTTATGATCCTACTATATTTTATAGTATTTATGGGCAAAATATAAAATATTTATCTCCAAAATAGGTAAGCCCAAGGATACTTCCGTGGGCTAAATAATGATATTAAAAATTTAATTAACCCTGACTCTCAAACAATTACTTAACAATCCTATACCTAGGCTAAAGAAGAGACCAGATAATGATCTCTCCTAGTAGAATCAGTTGATTACGATGATGGGGTATCGACTGCATCTCGTTCTGTGCGAATCCACTTGGTCTGAGGTTCCACCAGAAAAGCCAGATAGAGAGGAATTTTCCACAGAATGTAAATCGGCACAGCTAAGAGCATCAGGATCGGAAAGTCTGCTCGGCAAAATTTAGCCCAACCTTCAACAATCGCAATTAACAGCAGCACTCCTTCTATGAGTAAGACAATAGTACTTATCCATGATCCTCCTAAGGCTACCCCGAGTAAAGATCCCCCTGTAGCAGCCACCCAAATTAGAACCAATAGGGACAATGGTGGCACACATAAGTCTAATGCGATCGCTAATAGGTCGAAACGTCTTTGACGAACAGACTCTTTGAGCAACTTAGGAACTTGGTTGAGCAAAGTCTCGATATGACCATGCTCCCAGCGTGACCTTTGACTTTTTGCTGAAGCGTCTTTCATCAAACGACCTGTGACTCCTGCTTGTTGGCAATATATTGGGGAATGTCCAGTGATCGCTAAATCCAAAGCCAACTGCATATCATCAACTGTTTTACTGCCAGCCAAACAGATTTTGCTAATCACTGACCAGGGGAACGCCATTCCTGAACCTGTTAACAAACAAGGTAAGCCCAGTCGATGTAACCCACTCGGACGGACTGTATTTTTGAATTTCACCGCCAGGGTAGAGATCAAATCCTTTACTACCGGTTTGTCTGGTTGTGTCATTAAGTAAGTTGACTGAACCGGTCGTTGTGTAGCGATCGCAAGGCGGGAAATCCGTGAAATTGTTCCTTCAGCAACCATACAGTCTGCATCAACCACCACCACGACATCCGGTGGATTAGGCTCAATAAAGCCCATACCGAAGTCTAAGGCATATCCCTTACCTCTACGCTCATGATCCTGTCGTTCAATTACAATAGCGCCAGATTTCCGAGCCACTGCTGCCGTGTCATCAGTGCAATTATCAGCAATGACTATTAGTTGGTCTTGCTCTGTAAGCTGAGGTAGTAATGTTTCCAGGGTGGCACTGATATCAGAGGCTTCATTGTGAGCTGGAACTAAAACAGCCACCGTTGGTCGGGGTTTGCTAGCATCCCACCATGGCTCAGATGCCTTAGGCAAAATTGCTGCACTACATTGAATCAAAAGAACTGTAATTGGAACGATCAGGGCAAATGCTATTACCAAGAATGGAATATCAATCAATGAGATTAATGGCTGATTAGCTAACACAATTGAACATCCTTAAAGCTTAAACTAAGTTATTTTTTTTAGGGAACAGGGAACAGGGAATAGGGAACAGGGAATCGGGAATAGGGAATAGGGAATAGGGAATAGGGAATCGGGAATAGGGAATAGGGAATCGGGAATCGGGAATCGGGAATCGGGAATCGGGAATCGGGAATAGGGAATCGGGAATCGGGAATAGGGAAGATTGAAAAAATCCTGTTTATCTCATACTTATGAAAAACCCTGTATATTACATCCACTAAATACTCGTTATTTTTGTCAATTTAACCAGTTATAAATTATAGAAAATTCGCTAAACTTATATAGATTAAATAAAAAAATAAAAAATTAAATAACTATCAAATTTATAGAGGTTTTAAAATCTCATCATATCTGTTTTATAATGTTCCCGATTCCCGATTCCCGATTCCCGATTCCCTGTTCCCTTTTTCTATCAATCCTTTGTTCACAACTCAAATACAAACGCTATCTAACTGTTACTATTAAGTACAGTTTTGTACTCAACCAAGTTACTACGCTGTCCTAGCAATCGATTTAGGTGAAATTGAATCTGACCTTGGACTTGAGGAAACTTGCCGATCATGCAAGAGAGACTATAAAGTAAAGCATCTTTTGAGCTCAAACCTGTTTGGGACTTATGACGATAGATCCGGTAACTGATCAGAGGATAACCAAGCAACAGCAATAAGCTCAAGCCATGGGTGAGCCATGCGATCGCAAATACTAACAGGGGTAAGAGTAATCCCCAGAACCAAATGCTCCGGCTTTCTTTCACCCAATGGCGTTCTGGAGTGTGACCGTGTAACCAGGCTCCCTCAGCGTAAGCATGACCTGCTCTTAAGAACCGCTTCCAGCACTGACTAAAACGAGTCATTTGGGCATCATGCCAAGTCATTTCAGCATCTAGGCGAAAAATCTTCCAACCCCTTTGGCGCAGGCGCAGGCACAGTTCCGGTTCTTCACCAGCAATTAGGGTAGGATTAAACCCTCCGACTTGTTCAAAAGCTTCTGTACGCATCATGGCATCACCACCACAGGCGGAAGCTTCACCCACTGGTGTATCCCACTCCATGTCGCACAATCGGTTATATATAGATTTTTCAGGGAAGCGTTCTCGTCGGCGACCACAGACTACAGCGACATTAGGGTTGGCTTCCAGTTCCCCTTGAGCATAGTCGAGCCATCCCCCTACTACCTCACAATCCCCATCCACGAATTGGACAAACTTAAGATTTGGCTCTAAATGTTTGAGATAGATATATCCCGCATTCCTAGCACGAGCTGCAGTAAACGGTTTAGATAGGTCGAGTCCAATCACCTCTACCCCTAAAGAATGAGCGATTTCCACACTGTTATCTGTGGAGCCAGAATCGACATAAACCACACGAGCGGCGTTCTTAATCACAGACAGTAGACACTGACGTAGGCGTTCACCTTCATTGCGTCCAATCACAACTAATCCAATTTGCTTCACACCTTGGGGTTTGTATTCTACAGCTGAGAGATTGTTCATCGTTTAACTGCTTTGAGAATTTAGCTCTTTTCTTGGACGAGGCAAAGAATTGAAACGTAGAGGTAGCACTGAAACGCTGTTTCCCTGTAAGCATATGCGCTACGCGCACGCGTGCGCGTTCAGCCGTCAGCCGTCAGCCGTCAGCTTATTTTATTCAAAAACACCGATTGCGCTACGCGCACGCTGCGCGAACAGTAGTGTGGCCATAAGTTTTTAGCTGATAGCTGATACGCGACACGCTGATAGCTGAATGCTTATGTTTCCCTAACGCTATCGTTGTTGGTGAAAGATTTTAGCCAGATTAAACTGTAGCAGATTCACCCTTGTACAGCTTTCTAGGGAAGTTTACAGAATCAGGAATTTTGATCGATAAAGTCTATGAGAGCATCATACTTGGGTGAACTCTTTTGGTATACATGTTCTAAAGCACCCCAGCTCCCCCATTTAGTCGGCTTCTTGATATCAGAAAAGTGCATAAATAAGCCACCGCCCTGATTCTTCCATTCATTCAGGAGTTGTGTATAAATTTTGTACATTTCTGGATGTCTATTAAGCTCAATGAAAAACTCAGTTAGTTTTTGATTATCGGACTTGACAAGATGTTGACCACCTTCGTAAACCACTAACTGTAGTTTTCTCTTAGCTGCTACTTTTTGATGATAGTTAAAAATTTGATCAATATCACTTAAACTCTCATAGTCTTCTTCTGTGGGAAGTAAACCCCCGGATTTGATCTGCTTAAACGCTTTTGACACTCCGCCATCGGGTTCATTCAACCAAGATTCTATGGTGCTTTCGTTTTCTTCCGCGTTTAAGCTGCCATTAAAATATCCCGCGATCGCAAAAGCATCAATACTATGTTGATAACAAGGAGTATTACCCTCTGCTACCCACAAAGGACAATCCAAAGCAGCATTTTCCAAACCAAGCCATACGGTATGGGTAGCCATAACAGACACAACGTTATTGCTGTCACTACCAAATACCTTTTTCCAAATATCAGACATTTGAGCAGTACGCATGCCATACCATTGCATGTATGCATCTCCTTTATCCTTGCCCCACCTAGCTTGACCTTGAGCTAAGGCATAGTTAGCTTGTTGGAATTGCCAATTCCACACTTCATTAGACAGTTCCACATAAACCCTTAGATTTGGATCTAAGGTATCTTTAACTATTTGGGAAAAATTAGTTATATACTCATCTGTAGCTTGATGGGGCATATTAAACCATGGATCAGCACCAATTCGATTGGCCAGTTTAACCATGATTTCTACAGGTACACCTTTACCGTAAGCGTAGGAGGCATCATCTACTTTTGGTCTATTTGCCCATTCCCCTTGCTTAGAATGATTGGTTTCCATCCAGTCCATAAAACGGATGGCTTTAAATTTTTTAATTTTATTGATGAATTCAGGATTAAATAGTTCAGACTCGTAAGTATCTTCATACTTAGCTTGAACAACACGAATGTTGCGAATATAATTCCCTGTTTGATTAGGATCCGTAGAGGTAATTATTAAATAGATACTAGCCCCAGATGGAGTGACATTAATTACATCTCTTCCTGGCCTTGACGCTACCTCATCTTTGGTAGCATCAAACTTGTATTCTATAGTGCCTTCTCCATCGTATAAAACCACATACTTTCCAGCTGGATAATTTTTCATCCCTGTAAAAAGTAGTGTAGCCACACGAGTATATTCAGGAGAAGCTTCTGGAGCAGGTAAAGACTTAACCCAGCCGTGTTCGTCTAAATCGAGTTTATCGTATTCCTCAGTATCCCATGAACCACTACAGCCTGTTTCTCCAGAGACACATTGAGTAATCCATGGTCTCGAAGATTTGAAGGCATCTAAGAAAGGAAGTTCAGTTGACCAATCAGCAATTCCATTCAGGTTAGTTCCTAAGTTACTAGTTTTATCCAGAGAGTTTTGAACCGTTGATTTACTTAAAAAACTATTAAATTTTTGATAAAATTGTTCAGGATATGTTGGATTAAGCGCAATGAATAAAGTTATACAAAAACTAAAAAAAAATAATGTAATTATTTGGATTTTTTTAAAAAATCTACTGTACACTAATTTTAACTATCAGGGCTAGCAAAACTGACTTTATAATTGGAAGTTATTGGTAAGCTGACTTCACTCAAGTAGCGTTCGTGGCACAGGCTTATAGCCTGTGACGCACGCGCATTAGCTGACTGCTTACATGGCTGGTAATTATCACCACTAATATATACTTAATAAAAAACAGCTATCCGGATTTTTGCTCTAGAGATTTTTATCAAAAGCTTACGCTATATATGAATTTCAGTTAATCTTGTTATAAAGTTATAATAACGAGAAGGATTTTTATAAATCCATAGGTAAAGATCAAAGCAGGGGTATAACGGTAAACTTAGCTGTTGTATAACATAGACCAAATCGAGTTTAATGTCACTCTAAGACTTGCCAAGATTCACGAATGCCCCTGGTTAAGTTGCAGGTTGCATCTCCAGTATTAACATTTACTTTCAGAGAAATGAACAAGCCCGTTATTGCCATTGGACTGGATGCAGCTGAGCCCTCTGTCCTTGAGAAATGGATGTCTCAGGGACATCTCCAGACTATGCGTCGTCTGCGCGACCAGGGAACCTATGGACGCCTAAAAAACTTTGAAGCGTTTAGTGCAGAAACCCCTTGGACAACATTTTTGACTGGCTGCTCGCCTCACACAACTGGGTACTGGTCTCCCTTGGGATTTCGAGAAGGTAGCTATGAGTGCTACACCAAGGCCGCCTATGACTATAGTGAGTATCCTCCATTTTATGCCCTGGGTGAAGATTATCGAGTGGCAGTTTTTGACATGCCTCAAACTCGGCTTTCTGAGAAGGTAAATGGTCCGCAGGTTTTAGCTTGGGGAGCCCATTCTCCTCAAGTAGCTAGTGGGTCTTTACCGACTTCACTGTTTCAAGAACTGGTTGACAAACATGGAGAACATCCAGGACTCCATAAAGACTATGCAGTGTGTCTTGATTTAAAAGGAACACTTCGACTTCGGAAAGTTCTTGAGACAGGGATCTCCCGTCGCGCTACTATTTGTCAAGATCTCTTGCAACGAGGTTCTTGGGACTTGTTTTTAACAGTGTTTGGCGAAGCCCATGCACTGGGTCACAATTTCTGGCAGTTGAGTCAACCGGAGCATCCTCTGTATGAGCATTTTAGTTCCCGTGTTTCAGGTGATCCAATGCTCGAAGGCTTTCAAGCCATTGATCGGGCAATCGGCAAGATTTTAGCCAAAGCACCAAAGGATGCTCATGTCGTCATTTTCTCCGCTCATGGCATGGGTCCTAACACCATGGATACCCCCAGCACGACCTTCCTGCCTGAGTTTCTATATCGCCTGAGTTTCCCTGGCAAATTTGGCCTGGCTAATGGTACTGAGTTGGGAACACCCCCTGAACCGATAATTACCAAAATGAAATGGAACTATTGGGAGCGGCATCTGTGGGGTACCAAGTACGATCCTAATCCCATTAAAAGGTTTTTGAGACGAGAAACTCCCACCAAGCTTTTCAAACTAATCGAGCCATGGTTAGATTCTTCTCAAGAACCCGATCTAATCTCGCCATTCAGGCTAGCTAAGCAAACCGATGTAGTACCTTTCCAACCAGCCGCTTGGTATGCACCGGTCTGGCACAAGATGAAAGCGTTTGCCCTACCAAGCTTTTCAGAAGGATATATCCGCATCAATCTTCAGGGACGAGAACCCCAAGGATTGGTACCGGAATCCGAGTATGATGCCTTCTGTGATGAACTGATCCAAAAGCTTTACGCTCTTAAAGATGCCCGAAAAGGTGTACCGATGGTCAAGGATATCATCAGGACACGGAAGTCGCCCACTGAGCGAAATTGTAAGCTGTCTGATGCCGACTTGGTACTTGTCTGGCAAGATGAGTATGCCACAGATGTGGTGGAAAGTCCTGATGTTGGACGTATTGGTCCTGTACCCCATTATCGTTCTGGCAGCCATCGCCCTGAGGGATTTATCATCGCCGCAGGTCCAGATATTGCGTCCGGTGTTGATTTCGGAGGCGGTCATGCTCTTGATCTTCCCCCCACAATTTTGGAATTGATGGGTGCACCAATTCCTGAATACTTTGAAGGTAAGCCACTACCATTGCTAGCAAAAGAGCTTGTCAACGGTTAATATGCTTACTGCCTTAGAGTGTGGTCAGAAACATTGCCCTCATAGTTAAGTCTTTGTAAATTAGAAATGAGGGATAAGGTAAAGAGGGGATGAGGAGATTTTTACTCCTCTTTCCCCTCTTCATTTTATTCCAAATCTCACAAATCCGACAGGAATCAATTGAACATGCTTATCATCACACGATGTATACGTTCTGCCCATGTATCCCAATTGAGAGACTGATCGTATTCCTCTCTAGAAGACTTGACTAATTGTTCATAGACTGCCCGATCACCAAAGTTATTTGCTATCACACTAGCATACTGATCACTTGAGGCAGATAACGGTAACATATAACCATTTTTCCCATCTTTAATAATTGTCGGAATTCCTCCGACATCAGTTGTGATTACAGGGAGACCAAATGCATTAGCCTCACAAATCACAATTGGTGAACAATCAGCACGGGTGGGAAACATCAAAAAATGGGATTGCAAAAATAATTGATTAAGTTCCTCTCGTTGCTTAGGATTATTTTTATTCAAAAAAGGAATGACCTTTAGCCGCTCATGCTTAATGTCATCCGGTGGCACACAACCAAGCATAACTAGCTCAGCGTCAATTCCCATGTTCAGCAGAGACATCAGAGTTTCAAAGGCAATATTTCCACCTTTTCTCTGCCAATCTTTACCAATAAACAATAAACGGCAACGGGAAGCATTACACTTGGAAAATAGTTGATATACTGACGGGATATCATCTAAATTTGCTCCAAAGGGAATTACTTCAACTTTCTCTGGATCTGCCTGATAGTCGCTAATGGCAGATTTTGCAGCCCATTCTGAAGAATAAACTAGTTTATGAGATTTTGATAATACAGCAAATTCATGTTTTTCTCCTAGTTCAAATTCTTCTATATTTCGATAAATTTGATAGTAGTCATTGTTGATTAGCTTCGGAGTAGCATCGGATAAAAAAATAATAGGAATACTAGTGTCAATTAAACTTAATTCTCCTGATGCAACGGGGGCAAAAAGTAAATCACATGGTGTTTCCTTTAACTGTCTTTGAACGTTAATTATGAATCGATTGAGCTGTTCATTGTGATCAGAAGACTTTAAACCTAAAAATGAATCGATTAATTGGATAGGCTTGACTAGCTTATGCCAATAGGATACTTTTCTGGGATTGCCGAGATTAATCAACTTAAGGTCTCTTGATGCCAGAGACCTATGCATATAATAAAGGGTGCCAGAAAAAGTATTTTTATCTAAATAATTCTGAGAAGAGAAAAAACCAACTTTCAAGGGCTGCATCATCGGTTTTACAAAGGTTGAATCTTGCTATCAAACGTACCGCTTAAATTATAGCTCACTATTAGTTTATGATTTGATGTTGCACCATGACTATTATTCAAATAATTGATAATTTATTGATTTACCAGGATTTAGCTGGTTAATGTCATGGTTTTTAGATATAAAAAATAAACCCTTTGGCCTAGTTAGCTCTAGGGTAATACGGCATTAGGATTTTCTTTAAAGGTTTTAGGGGTTTGACCATGCGCCTCAACTTATGATCAACATAGATCATATAACAGTCAAGAGGCTCGGCTCCAAAACTTTTCTTAAATGCTATAACTCCTGGCAATCCACCACTAGGATTAAAATCAAACCAAGAATATCCTTGTTCACAAGAATCTTTGACAATTTCATACATAACTAAGTTAACTGGTCTTAGATTCAAGTATTTTTCTAAAGATGAGCCATGCCAATACACCACATGTTTCTTGGCGTAGAAGCATAGTGCTCCGCTAATAATTTGGTCTTGATAGTGGGCTAGCCAAAGCTTAACGTTAGGTGACTTAAGTTGAAAAATTGTTTTAAAAAGTTCCCAACTATAGCTACCAAGACTATTATCTCCCCATCGTCGTAATGAATCTTGATAAACTTGATAATATTCCCACCATTGATCTAGGGTAGATGCTGTAGTTACTGAAACTCCTTCCTTGATAGCTTTTCGGACTTTTCGAGCCATAGAACTACCGCCCTTTTTCCAAGTTTTGGAAATTGTTTCAAAACCCACGTCTAAGTTAATGGCGTGAGTGGTATCCTCCTCTTGTTCACTGACACAACTTAGGGCTACAGCTTTACTAGCTAGTTCATTGTAAGGATTTACTCGCCAACTTAATTTACCCCAAAAATTTGTATCTAGAAATTTAACGATTAAAATGGCATGGTCAATGGTAAGTTGGTCTACAGAAATCCATCCTCCAAAGGTTCCGTCTGGTGAGGATGAGTATTTCTTGATAAATTTCTGATTTCCAAGTTTATATGAAAGGGGAATTAAAGCTTTTTTTTGATCTGAGAATAGGATGATTAGAGGATTTGGGCGAATTTCTCCTTGAGTATAGGTATTCCAGATTTCCGCCCATTCTCTTGAATGAAAATAAGTTGAATAATTGCATTGTTGCCAAATTTCATCCCATTCTTCAGAATTAGCGAGATAGCTTTTAGTAATTGATAGGCTCATTGACTACTCCTATAATTATTTTTTGTGATCCTAAGTATTATAAATTTCCTAGTGAATTGCTTGATTAATCTTGACCAAAGGTAAGACAAAGTAAGCGTTCGCGAAGGCTTGAGTATTGGATGTATAGATTTAGATAGCTGGGCTGATTTTGGCCTAGGCGTTGCTTAATAATGGAATGATTTTAAGAGTGTTTAGGTGCGCGCCTCCAAGGCCGCGAGGGATTGCTCGCGGCCTTGGGTCGCACCTGTGGAATAGGCATCTTGCCGTGGAATGGGCATCTTGCGTGGAAGCGATGCAGCGCGGTCTTGGGGGTTTCCCCCATGAGCGACTGCATCAAGACACTGGCATCTTGCCAGTTTCATGCTTATTTACTGGCATCTTGCCAGTTTCATGCTTATTTTCGGGCGGGCAGGATGCCCACTCTACTGCTATTCATTATTTGACTGACGCAACGCCTTTGCCTATCTATTTATTTCAGGACTTAGGCAGGAAGTATACTTGTAGGGTCTCACTCTGGACCCTACTATTTATAGTGTTTGTTACCGAGTTTTACCTCAGTTATGTATGTCTTAGAGTTCTGCTAGAGTTCAGAAAAATTTCTTGATTGATGCCACAACCCTTGCTTGGTCAGCCTCAGTCATATCGTTGTAAAAGGGCAGACGAAGTAAGCGATCGCTTACATCCTCAGTCACCAAGCAGTCTCCTTCTTTGCCCCCAAACTCTCGTCCCATATCAGACAAGTGCAATGGCAGATAGTGAAAAACGCTGTAGATGCCTTGAGCTTTCAAGTGAGCAATCAAGGCTTGGCGCTTCTCTAGGGACGGTAAGAGTATGTAGAACATATGGTATGCCTGGTCACAGTACTCTGGCACAATTGGCAAGCGGATACCGTACTCCGGTGCCCAATCCTTGAGATTTTCGTAGTAGTACTCCCAAATTTGCTGTCGCTTGCTCTGAATCTGTTGGCGACTTTTTAGTTGAGCATACAAGAAAGCTGCGAGTATGCCTGAGGGGAGATAACTTGAACCAATATCTACCCAGGTGTACTTATCAATTTGACCGCGATAGAAGCGAGTGCGATTAGTTCCTTTCTCGCGGATAATCTCAGCACGTTCGATATACTGGGGGTCGTTGATCAAGAGTGCGCCACCTTCTCCACAAGTAAAGTTTTTAGTCTCGTGAAAACTCTGGGTAGCTAGACAACCAAATGTACCTAGATACTTGCCTTTGTACTTAGCAAATAGTCCATGAGCATTGTCCTCAACAACTGGTATACCATAGCGCCCAGCAATCTCCAAAATAGTATCCATCTCGCACGCGACACCGGCGTAATGTACAGGGACAATGGCTTTGGTGCGGGGGGTAATCAGTGATTCTAATTTCTCTTCGTTTAAATTGAGGGTATCCGGGCGGATGTCGATAAAAACAGGTTGAGCACCTCGTAAGACGAAGGCATTAATGGTAGAGACAAAGGTGAAGGAGGGAACAATGACTTCATCCCCTGGTTGGATATTTAATAGTACTGCCGCCATTTCCAGAGCATGGGTGCAGGAAGTGGTTAGCAGAACCTTCGGCACTGACAATATTTCTTCGAGTAGAGCATGACATTGTTTGGTAATAGCACCATCACCGGAAAGATCCATGTTCTTGATGGTCTGTTGGATATACTCAAATTCTGTTCCAACAGTAACAGGGCGATTAAAAGGTATTTTTGACAAAGTAACTTCCATTTTTAGTTAGTAATGATTAGTTTATACTTGGTATTAATCCGAACAATTTTTAAAATGCACCTTAAATCCTATAGATTAGGAATTCTTTATCTGGCTTATTCTTTTTAGTCATCATAATTATTATGAAAAATTATTAGGGAGATGTTGAGTTGTAGCGCCCTGAACTTAAGCGATGATCAATTAACCACTGTTCATTTTCTGGTGAGTCATGTAGCCATCGCTGAATTAGGTCAGCAAATTTTACTGGAAGCTGCAAACTCTTCCAGGTTTCGTAAGAGGCTATAGACAGATTATGGTAAAGATCTGAATCTGAAAGCAGCTTTTGAATAGATTCTGCTAAAGCAACAGAGTTGCCAGCTTCGAAAATTTTCGCACTGATGCCATCTTTTAGTTTATTGATAAACATCGGGTGATCTGAAGCAATGATTGGAGTTCGAGCGCAAAGGGCATGAGTAATTGCCAGTGGGAAACCCTCTGGAAATTCGTGGCGACTAGGAACTAATACCAGATCAGATTCTCTCATCAGAGGAACTACGGTCTTATTTGGTACTATTCCGAGAAACTCTACACAGTCTTCGATTTGTAGCTGCTTAGCTTTATTGACAAAGAAACCTGTTTTATCGTTACCAGCTATCTTCAATTTGATTGGAAACTTATTAGCTTTTAATTTAGCGATAGATTCTAATATATCGCCAACCCCTTTAGCTTCAATCATTGACCCAATGTAAAACAGTTGCCAGGGCTTAGCCTGTGCTGGTAGAGTTTTTGGTGACAAGGATTCTGGGGTTTCAGTAACAATAAAAGTCCAAGGAATTATCTTGTCAGATTGGACTCCTATCTCCTGGAGTACTCGGGAGGAATCAATCCCATAACTACCAATCCATTGGATTCGATCATTATTTAATAATTGGCTTAGTAAATAATTACGAAACTTGTTACGCACCTTTCTGGTGGGAATAGATTCAGCAAATAGGGCTAGGGTTGGAACAGTATTGTTAATTGCCCAACGAAAAACGTCCCGAATGGGTGTGCGAACAACTAAATGAGTGGGATGGTAATCTTCAATCAATTGGATTAACTTTTTAACGTTAATCTTTCCATCAAACCCTGCACCAATAGCACGAACTCCTTTTTCCAGTAGCTGATTGTAGGGTTTTTCGGTCATACAACAGAGAGTTGCAACTTCCCCAATTTGTTTGCCAATTTCAGCTACCGCATCTACAGAATATTTCTGAGCATAGTATGTTTCAGGTCCACCGTTAGCTAAGCGTTCAAAGGCTTCACGGTAATCTCCAGCATACTGAATTATCAATAAGCGCATGAAATTAATTAAATTATTTTAAACATTTTTAATTGAAAATATTTGATATTACTTTGTATTAAAAATCCCGATTAATTATGGAATAATTAGCTTATCAAATATCTATTATAAATCTTTACTATAATCAAGGCTTAATTTTAATTAAATATAATAGCTACTAATAGAGTACCGAAAATATAAACTATTCAATAAAAAACCTGAAGATTATTTAAAGCTCAAATCACCTATTAATTACCTAGAAAAAGATAAAAAAAAAATCTAGATAGCATCAGGGATAATTATCAATACAATATTAATTAAATAGATCCGGATTATTGATACTTTTTTGAAAAAGAAATAAAGTCACACTGACTCTGATGCTCTATACAGTAATTTTTGTTAAAGCTAGTTATAGGGTTTTATATGGATTGTAAACACACTTGTTGCAGAAATTGCCTGGCAGACAAGAGGAAAAAAGCAACCTAGGAAAGAGAGCCGGAGTTTTATTTGACAATAAAAAAAGACATATTATATTTACATATCATTTGGAAAACCTATCTTGATTAGTGGTTAGTTTATTTTTTTTAATAACTAATAAATCCTCAAGGAATAACCCCTTCTAAGGAGGTAATTAATCCGATGTTACTTGAAGTGAGCAGCACAGAAAACTGCCTATATTTGGTAAGTAAAGGCAGCTTTGGTGGAGAAAAAATAATGCACCATAGACGATGGACAATTACCAGCTTCCCTTAAGCGTAAGGAGCATGCCATTGACCTTAAAGAGGTTTGAGAGTATTAGCCAAAAGTGCAATGGCATCTTTAACGTCTCCCTGAGCTGATTCTGTGGTGCAAATTAGCATCACCACCACATTTTTACCCAGCTGACGCGCCAAGATCACTCCACTGACTGGCTGAGTCTGACCACCTAGGGTTAAGCTACCTCTCCAAGGAAGAGACACCCCTCCTGGTACTGGCTGAAAATTACCGGTTTGAAATCCTTCACCCCGCCTAAACTGTTCAATAGCAATCTGTGCTAGGGAAGCGTTGCTTAATGGACGATCTGTCGCTCTTTGTTCTACAAGCACCGTGTAGGCTAAGTTACCATCGGGTGCTTCAATTAAGGGGAAACCACCTATGGTACTAACCTTATATCCTTCCAGTATACCCACCTGAAAGCGCTTTGTGAGATCTTTATAAGGTTCTTGATTAAGTCTTAAAGTATGGGCTGAGGTATCAGCAGTAGTGGGCGCTGCTAGGGCAGACAATTGAGCTTGAGCTGGTAATGATTGTATTGGTATAGTCAATTGCTCAGGTTTAGACCCTGGGGTGCGCCCCCCAATTATTAGTAATAGGGTAGTTAGCAGAGTTAGACCAATCAGCCAAAGTTGGTTACGTTTCATGGAATTATGCAGGAGAAATTATGAAATATCAATTACAATTTTTCCCATTTCAGAATGTAGGGTGCGTTAGGGGCGGGCTCGCCCTAATTTTCCACTTCGTAGCCAGCGTTGCAATAGTTCGCCCCGTAACGCACCACCAAGTATAATTTAGAATTTAAAATTTAGAATTTAGAATTTAGAATTTAGAATTTAGACTTCACATTTGCTGACTTCAGACTATTTTCCCAAAATTGCTGGGTTGCCAAAATCAAACACACCAGCAATACAGCCAGTCATGTATGTAGCTAAAGTTGCTGCCCAGAGAGCTTTCCAGCCAATGGCGCTAATGTCAGCACGACGTTCGGGAACCAGACTCGCTAAACCACCAACAAAAATGCCAAAGGATGCAATATGAGCAAAGCCACAGAGGACATAGCTGATAATCAAAATAGCGCGATCGCTAATTAATCCCTGGGCTGATAGCTGGGCTAACCTAAGATAGGAAGGAATCTCGGTTTGTAATAACCGTTGACCGATCAGCACAGAGGCTTGCCACAGTTCTTGCCAATCTAGGGAAACACCAGTGAGAAAGGTCAAGGGCAAAAATAGTACCCCAAAGATATTATCTAAGGTAATCACACTAAAGATATTACCGATTAGCTGTAGTAGGGGATTGTCACTAGCAGCCAAATTAGCCAAATAAGCAAAAAAAGTATTGACGAGTGCCACTAAGCCTAAGATAGCAATGACTACAGCGGCAATTCCCACAGCCATCCTCACTCCATCCCATGCTCCCACAATTAAACTATCGATGGGGCTAGGTTTTTTCTGATTCGGGTCTTGTTCCTCTGTTGGTACCTTCCCTAAGGTTTTGGGCACATCGGTTTCTGGCACAATCAGTTTCGCCATCACGAAGCAGGCGGGAATAGTTAGGATAGAAGCGGACATCAAGTGACCAGTAATGGTGGGGAAAGTCGGTCGCAACAAACTGCTATAGAGAGCCAATACTGTTGAAGCAATCGAACCAAAGCAGCATGTAAGGATAGCACACAGTTCGCTGCGGGTCATATCGGCTAAGAATGGCTTGACTGCGATCGCTGATTCAATCCCTACAAAAATATTTGCTGCTCCTGATAGGGATTCAGCACCACTAATACTCATAGTTGCCCGGAATAGTTTGGCAAAGACCTGAACCACTGGCTGGATCACATGCAGTCTATACAACAGAGCAATCAAAGCGGAAAAGAAAACCACCTGGGGTAGGGAGCGGAAGGCAAAAATAAAGCCGAAATTCAGATTATCTGGAGTGAGGCGATCCCCTGGGACAGAAACGTAAGGAGTTCCCACTGCTCGGTAAATCCAGCGTCCCGCTGGACCAGGACCAACCATCAATTCTGGATCAGGAACAAAGGCAGAATTACCACCACCGAGCATAAACCTAGCTCCTGCTTCTGACGCATCCAAGATAGCATTGAGAGCGTCATTCAAACCGAGGATGAATTGGCGGGTGGGGGCAAACAGGAATATTAACAGTCCCATGACCAGTTGTAAACCAATGCCGAAAATGATCACTTTCCAAGGAATTACGCGGCGATGCTCTGAACTGAGCCAAGCAATGAAACATAGGGCAAAAATACCACAGAAGGAAATAAGATTGAGATATAAGGGATGAGACATGGGCCCTTGTGTTTCCAATTAGGCAATTTAGCCATGAACTAGCACGATCAGATTCTATGGCAGAGTTACTGGGTCAAGCTAGCAGCTATAACAATATACTATTCAGGGCAATTTCTAGATGGTAGAACCCCTAAAATAGTCTCAGGGAAATAAAGAATCCCAAATTAACGTAACTATTGCTAACTATTACCCCCCGAGACCCCCAGAGGATTGCTATATATATGGATGCTTTTGCCCCCTTACCGCCTCAGTGGACCAAATCAGCCACCCATGCCTTGGAATTCTGTTGTCCTAGTTGTCGAGCATCTGTTCTAGAAGCTGAGAAGGTTTGGATTAATCGCTCCTCACCAGTGATGGGTGAAGACCACCGCCGGAAGTGGCAAGAGTTTTATCAATGTAAGTGTGGCTATGTATGGTGGGCTTGGAGTAGCGATCGCCCACCCTCAGAATTGAGCAATCGAGAGAATCCTCCTATCGTTTAACCCTCGATCGTCCTTCCCGTTCTTTGGGTCTTCGTGGTTAGCTAAAACCACTCTCAATTTTATTTGTTCTACTAAATTGTTCAGCAAATTAACACCCCTAGTGTTAGATGACCAGCAGATCACCAGGTAAACAGGCAGCTCCAAAAATGCGATTGACCGAAGGCCACCCTCAGCGAACCCAAGAGAACGACTGGAGACTTTTCCTACGCCTAGTCCCCTACGCCCGTCGCAGCAAAGGCCCGCTATTTATTGCAATTACTTTATTGATACCCCTGTCCGTAGCAAGTGCCATTCAACCCTTAATTGTTGGGCAGGTAATCTCTTTAATTCGTCAAGAAGAGCGAACTTGGTCTTTCCTATTAGAGCGCTCCCTATCACAGAGCCTCAATATTCTGATCACTATACTACTATTAACCATACTAATCCGGTTAGTCTTTGTTGGGATTCAGGGATTCGTGGTGGTGAAGATAGGTCAACGAATCACTGCTGCTATCCGGGAAGACCTATTTGAGCACGTCACCTCCCTAGCCGTGCGATTTTTTGACCGCACACCAGTGGGGAAATTGATTACCAGGCTCACTAGCGATGTGGAAGCCCTAGGCGATGTCTTTTCCACCGGTGCCATTGGCATCGTGGGTGATTTACTATCCATGATAGTCATTGCTGCTACCATGTTTTTGGTGCAATGGCAACTGGCATCGATCTTAGTGGTAATGCTCTTGCCAGTGACTGCTATTATTATTTACTTTCAGAAACAATATCGCAAAGCTAACTACAAATCTAGGGAAGAACTTTCCTCCCTAAACGCCATGCTGCAAGAAAACATCTCTGGCATTAATATTGTGCAACTGTTTCGCCGTGAACAATACAATGCCGAGATGTTTCGCACGGTTAACCAAAAATACATCACTGAAGTAGACAAAACCATCTTTCACGATTCAGCGATTTCAGCAACCCTAGAGTGGATTTCCCTGGTAGCGATCGCAGCAGTATTGTGGAGCGGTGGTCATTTTATCCTCAAAGATCACCTGAGTTTTGGTGATTTATCGGCCTTTATCCTCTATGCTCAGCGGCTATTTGACCCCTTGCGTCGGTTTTCAGAAAAATTCACTATGCTTCAAGCTGGTTTCACTGCCATTGAGCGCATCAGTGACATTATGAATGAAACCATTGAAATTCGTGACCCCGAAGGGTTGCAGGTCAGACGGTTGCAGGTGGTAGGTTCTCCAGAGCTTGAGGAAGGCAAACAAGACCGGAAACAATCTGGAGATTTACCGATAAAGCCTCCAAGCAGCTTGAATGGTGATCTAGCCCATCACTCTTCTAACTTATCCTTCGGCAATGGTTATACTGAACAACCCTTGAACCTTAAACCGTCAACCCTAAACGGAGAGATTTGCTTTGAACATGTTTGGTTTGCTTACAAGGAAGATGAATATGTTCTCAAAGACTTGCACTTTACCATTCATCCAGGGGAAAAAGTTGCTTTAGTTGGTCCAACCGGTGCAGGTAAAAGTTCCATTATTCGGTTGCTGTGCCGCCTCTATGAACCAAGCCAAGGGCGAATTCTCGTAGATGGGATTGATATTCGGGATTTACCCCAAGCAGAACTACGACGCCACATCGGGGTCATCCTTCAGGAGGGATTTCTTTTTGCTGGTGATGTTAAGAGTAATATTTCCTTAGGAGAAACCTACTCCATTGAGGAAATTAAAACCTCAGCGGAGGTGACTAACGTGGCTAGTTTTATCGAAAAACTGCCCCAAAGCTACGATACCCAGCTGCGAGAGCGAGGCACTAATCTGTCTGCTGGCCAAAAACAATTGTTAGCCTTTGCTCGTGCTGCAATTCGTAACCCCCAAATCTTGGTGCTGGATGAGGCAACAGCTAGTTTAGATGTGGCTACCGAGGCTCTGATTCAAGAAGCTTTGGAACGGCTGTTAGAACAGCGGACTGCAATTATTATTGCCCACCGACTGTCCACTATCCGTAATGTAGACCGGATTCTGGTACTAAAGCGAGGAGAGTTAGTAGAGTCGGGAAGCCATGAGGAATTGTTAGGGCAAAACGGATTGTACGCTAGTCTATATAAATTGCAGATGCTAGGAGATTGATGGCTAATCTAGCATTTTCATTTAAGATGTGAAACTACCATTGATGGGAATAGGGAACAGGGAATAGGGAACAGGTAACAGTAGGAAAGAGCGATGCAGGGCTATAAGACCACCCTAAATCATTCCTTGTTCCCTTGTCCGAAGTTCCCTACTCCAGCTCAAGTAGCGCTATAGATTAAGATGCGTTCGCGTAGCGTGACCGTTCGCGTAGCGTGGCCTTTTGGCCAAGGTCAATCGCTAACTCGGGAAGAGTGACAGGTTCTGCGATCTGTCGTCCCACTGCTGCTGCCACCGGCTTTAAGCTATGAACTAAATCCACCATTGCTTCGATAGAAAGCGCCTGTCTAGCATCAGAAACGGATTTTTCTGGTTCCGGGTGACATTCAATAATCAGTCCATCTGCACCAGCTGCCACTGCAGCTTTTGCCAGAGGTGCCACTAATTCCCGCTTACCCACAGCATGGGAAGGGTCTACAATCACTGGCAAGTGAGTCAACTGCTTGAGTGCTACTACTGCTCCTAAATCTAAGATATTGCGGGTATAGTTATCGAAACTGCGGATACCTCGTTCACACAACACCACCTGAGAGTTACCGTGACTGAGGATATATTCCGCTGCCATGACGAATTCCTCAACAGTAGCAGCTAGTCCCCGCTTTAGCAGTATCGGCAAGTCTTGCTTACCCAAGGCTTTGAGTAAGTCAAAGTTTTGCATATTGCGACTACCTACCTGAAGCAGATCAGCGTGGGTAGCAATAGATTCAATTTGGCCAATCGACATCACCTCCGTCACTACTGGGATTTGGTGACGCCTGCGGATATCAGACAAAATTTCTAGTCCTGCTAGTCCTAGCCCTTGGAAAGAGTACGGGGAGGTGCGCGGTTTGAAGGCACCTCCCCGCAACGCTTGTACCGGGGCAGCTTTGAGTTTAGTAGCCACTGTTTCCATCTGGGCGTGACTTTCGACGGTACATGGACCACCAATAATCACCAGTTCTGAGCCACCGAAGACAACTTGTTCTGAGAGTCTAACGATGGTTTGGTGATTGGGGTTAGTAGCTAGTGCTAATTTAGCGTTCAACATGGGTTTCGGACTCCTTAGTTAGAGATTTAGTTAGAGATTTAGTTACAGATATGGACATAAAAAAAACCCGGTTCCTTGAAGGTTCCGGGTTGCTGTGAAAGGTTGGCACGACCATTACTACCCGGAACGATTTCTGGGCCAAAAAAAGTAAAAGCTGTAAAAGCTGTAAAGGTAGGTGGTCATGTCTTGCTCCTGTCGCTGCTTTGCCTAAAAAAACAAAGGACCGCAGATTATATTGCTGCGGTCCACCGGGGGGTTCCATATGGAACTATCGTCACCTCCGGTGAACCTCCCTAAACCAAAAATAAAAGTAATAGCTGGGGCTGAACATGTCTCTTTGCGGCTAAGCCATGAAAAATTTGGCAATTTCTTTTTACTGGTACTACCCTAGCAAGGGTAATAGGGTGATGTCAATAGTTACTGGGAAATTAGGAAAATACTGAGCTACTACCTCTGGCTTCGATGCAGCCTAATCCCATATATGCTCATCTAGTCTTTCACGATTTTTGCCCAATACATGATTTAAGATCACAGTATAAGTGCTCATTGCTCAGTTTAACGAGGCAAAGCCGTTGAATGCTAGTTTGATTGAAGTCAAAGTTCATTCCTCGTTACGAGATTTTCTGCGATCGCAGGGTCAACCCAATTGGCCTCACCAATTGACTATGGCGAGGCTAGTGGCACGAGCCTTGCGGTTAGGGCGTTCTGCTTTGATTCAGACCGGTTTAGAACCCTTGCAGGAAACCTCTCTACAGTCTTCCTATCGCCTGAGTTACCTGGCACCAGCCCTGGTTTGGTCTGGACCTGTGATCGTAGTGGCACCCTTATGGATACAAGAATGGTTGCTGCAAAAGGAAATTCCCCTTTTACAACAGTGGTTTGGTACCGATAAGGTAATTCATACCAGTGATAGGTTTCCCGATCAACCGTTCCAAGGACTGTTGATTACCTCACCAGAATCGTGGCTAACAGACCGCTTGAAGAACAAGGGCTGGTTTCCTAATCACATCCCTACTGTGATTGATGGTGTGGATGACCTAGAATCTTGGACTAGTAACCAGCTTAAAGGCTGCATCCAGCCCCAAGACTGGGACGCACTGATGCAAGCCCATCCACAACAGGCTGATTTGATTCGAGATGTGCGGGTCAGGCTAACCAAAGCCTTATTTCAGCGCCCTGCTAACCCCTATGAGTGCTACTTGATTGAAGCAGATCAGCAAGATGGCTTGGAACAGCTATTTGATCGACTAAGTTCCCTCAGCAGTGAAGCAGAATCTCTCTATTTGCTGAAACCCTGGGAAAAGTTTTGCCACTTCTGGCAGCAGTCAGGTCAGCTAATGTGGGCAACCGTTGCGCGATCGCAAGGTCAGTTTTCCTTATATAGCGCACCAGTAGAAGTGGCTACAGCCTTAAATCCCATTTGGTCGAGACAGCCAGTAGTGCTAATCGGTGGGGCTCTAGATTTAGAGAAAAGTGCCTCTGTGTACCGTCAGCAGCTCGGATTAGGGGAGTTAACCTGTTTGAAGTTTTCCCCTCACCGACAGATTCAACTGTATTTGCCCGATCGTCTACCCATGCCCAATACAGAGCGATTTCAAAACGCTCTGACTCAAGAAATTCGCACCCTACTAAACCTAAGTCCTGACATCACCAGACCAGTAGTTATTTTAGTTGGAGATGTCCCCCTCAAAGCCCAGTTAGGGGCAGTCTTAGCAGCAGAATTTGGTTCCCGGGTGCAGGTAGAAACCACCAGTCTCAGTAACAGAGGTATTTTGATTTGTGGCTGGGAATTTTGGCATAGGTATCAAGCTCAAATCCCCTCTCCCCAACTGTTGATGATTGCTACCTTACCAATTCCCTCTTTAGAAAATCCATTAGTTGCTGGTCGAGTCGCTTACTACAAGCAGCAACGTCAGGATTGGTTTCGTTTATATTTGTTACCAACAGCATTAAGAGAATTACAACGAGCAGTGGCACCAGTAAGAGCTACTCAAGGCTGTGTTGCCATCTTAGATAATCGTGTAAACCGCCGCAGTTATGGACGTCATGTGCTATCAGCCTTAAGTCCTTTTGCTCGAATTAATTATTTAGATGCCAGTTGGTTGAATTCAGATGCCCCAGAAGGACAAGATAGTTGGCTTTAGAAAGTCAGTAAGTTGGTCACATTAACGCCAAGATGTTGAGCAATCCAAGTCCTAATTACAATCCAAGTTTTAATTAATTTTTCCTACCCCTACCTAATTATAAAATTGCCTTATTGATAGCACATATTCCCCTTGATTCGCACTATAATTTGTTGAAACATCAAAAACTAAACCATCTGTTTCTGCCTTGATATCAATTACATTCGGGAGATTTCCTTCTTTATTAAAGCTCAGTAGCTGATAAAGTCTATCTTCTACTTTGACAACACTCCCTAACTCAACTCTCGATTGAATCATTCCTCCAGCCGGAGCATAGTATCTCTCGATGTTATCTTTAGACGCTAATTGCATGTGGTAAGAGTCTGGATCAGTTATCGGAAAATCAGGCAATTGTAATATACCTTTTTTCGACAAATAGTTTTTGATCCCGTATACTCCTCTTTTAACCGACTCTGGATTCATTTGCATCCCAGAGCCCAATTCTAGGGTCCATGATTCAATATCAAACTGAAGCGTTCTGCCTAACTTAGCCAAAGCTTTCTCTAACCCTTGCCAAGGCTTAATAAATGCCTCATCGAAAGCATCACCATCATACTCATCCTCATGCATCACAATTCCATAATCGAGAAGAAAGTCTTTGGCGCTTTCTTCTCGAGAGTAGAAGCCATACAAGAAATCAAGTCCTTGATTAGTAGAACTATGGATATCAATTACATAGTTAGCATCTATACATAAAGATTGCAGTTGATAGCGATAAATGTGACGAAACGGTAATCCCCTCGGGGAGTAGCAGTCTTCTAAGTGTTGTTTCAAGCTAGACTGGATCCGTGCTAAATAGTTATTTCTGATTTCATCAGGGTTAAAATTAAGTTGAGATTGGGCGAAATCCTCTAAATCATCACACTCCTTTTCATAGTCCCAAAAAATCCGATTCCAGTCTTGACCATCGTAAGGATTGAATCCTCCTGTGGCAAAGAAATGACTACGCTGATTAGTACTAGCTGGATTACAAACAGGAACCAGCCAGATTTCCCCAATCAGCTGAGTGTCATCCAGAGTGCTCAAAAAGTCAATCAACTGGTGAATGACCGCATTACCAACAATTTCACAACCATGGAGATTGCCTTGTAAATATGCCTTCTTTCCTGGTTGGGAGCCAACGAATTTATAGACTTGGAGCGAAATGCGATCGCCTGAGGTTAGTTGCTGAATTGGAATAGTAGAAATAGTTGGATTCATATAGCAGTTTTAAATTGGGTTAGGTAAAACGTCCTGGGTTTTAGGGAGTAGGGAGTAGGGAGTAGGGAGTAGGGAGTAGGGAGTAGGGAGTAGGGCTAATATAATTGACTGTACCTCATAAGGATACCATTTAAAAATCGGTCATTTACAAATAGGTCATGAACAATATTGCTGCATCGCTTTCTCATAACATCAAAAACTCTTCGGTTCTCTTTCCTACTGTTCGATGTTCCCTGTTCCCAAGTTTCCTTTTTCTATCAATCCTAATCAGCCCTCACCTCTACGCGGATATTCTACAAGTGGCGGGAGAGTAACTGGCAACCCGAAACAGATGCGATTGGCCTATGGCCACGCTACGCGAACGCTTTCCCTATGGTGAGTTTCTCAATAGACCTCTGTCAGCTTCCATATTTGGCTAGCCAATCCAATGTCCACATAAACGGAATTCCAGCTGCAACGGCTGCCTCAGCATCTTCGTTGCGTTCGCTTTTAGCGGAAGCTTCGCTTCATCGCGAAGCGTGACCGTTCGCGTTCGCGCAGCGTCGGCTTTGCCGAAAGCGTGACCGAAGGTCAATCGCCAACCATCAAAGCTGAAGAGCCGTTCGTTTTAAACTGCAAAATCATTCCCGGCTTTGGTTTTCGGTATTCTCCAGCGTATGCTTTACTGGTTACTTCAGAAAAGTAGTGCCGCTCGCAATAATAACAGGTTGTCCCATAGTCAGGACAAAAAATAATTCCTTTGAGCTGGGGAAGCAATTTAAGAGTTTTCTGTTGTTCTTTAATACAATTCTTCAGGGTTTTATGTCGGGCTGCAACTCCAGCCTGATTGGTCACCCCAAGAATGATATAACCCTTATTTTTAAAACATTGCAGAGCTTTATCAGCTCCTTCAATAACTTTTTGCTGGTCAGGGTAGTCAATAAATCTACCTTGACCACTTGGCTGGCGAATGGTCCAGTCGCAATCTACAAATAGCTCAAGTTTTGAATTCATGAAGCTTGCTGGGTGGTAGACCAATGACGGAATAGAGTTATTAGCCGATGATGGAAATGTAACTTATCAAGATCATAAGACGCTAGATCGTCAGCAGCCATGGATTCATCCTTGCTCACCCCATCCATGAGCTGTTTAGCTTCATCAAGGTCAATCCACTCCCAGGCAAAGTAATCCCTTGGTTCTAACTTGGTGTTAATTGCGTCTTATCCAAGTCTTTTTTATCAAAGCTTAATCTAGTTACTGGTTTAGTTGCTGAATTTAGATCTATTATAATTGCTTTTAAAAGAAAATTCAGCGATCCAATTCAACTAGTTCATTGAACTCCTGGATCGCTGTTCGCGTAGCGTGTGCGTAGCCTATTACCTGATAGCACTTCAAGTAGCACCATCTGTAGCGCATTAGCACCTCAAGTAGCGTGGCCAGAGGCCAAGGCCTTTAGCTCAATGCTTACTCGCTGACTAACCCCCTGATAAAAACTGAGGCTTCGGCCAATGATATTGGTTCTTAACAGGTAGCGGAGCTGCCTGACTTACTTTTTCTTTCCTAGCACCTTCAATAAAACTCCCTTGGCAAAGCATCTGAGCCATCAAAATCATTACAGCTTCAAATACTGAGGTCTTATTATTGGGATTAACAGCTACAATGGGGGGTTGATTAGGATCGCCGATGTATGCCATGCGCATCATAATTTCCTCTGGAGTCCATGCCCCTGCAACATCAGTATGAGTCAGACCAATAATCATTGGAATAGTGACCCGCTCCTGCATAAACGATAAAATCTGACGAGCACTAGCAAAATCACTGGTTCGATTAGCTGCCATCAATAAAATATAGGCGTGAGCTCGGCGAATCAAAATATCCCACATAAAATCAAAGCGAGCTTGACCAGGAGTTCCATACAGGTGCAAATCCAAGTTCCGATTTAAGGGACGCAAACCAAAGTCTAAGGCAACGGTCGTTTTTTTCTTAAACAATGATGTGGCATCCGTAGCCGTTCGTTCTGTTTCAATAACCGCACCTTCGCTGAATGTTCTGACAAAGGTAGATTTGCCAGCCCCTATTGTTCCCGTTACTACAATCCGTATATTGTCCATTGGGTTATGCTTCCCTAGCAAATACTACAGGTTATCAACTGTGCCAGTAGGTTGGGGTGAATCAAGGTAATTTATTGACGGTTAATGGTTGATGGTTGATGGTTAACTGTTATAGCACTACGCTTAGGACATTTATAAAAGCTGAAAAGCTGTTATGGTAAACTCTTGCCTTTTGCCTTTTGCCTTTTGCCCTTGCGCATAGCGCTATAGTGGTCAACCTTGAACACAAAATACCTTACATTGAATTTCACACAGCCACTGACGTTATACCAATAATCCAGAATCCGAACAACAATTTAACAAAAAAATTTACCATTTGTAATGGGTAATGGGTAATTAATACTAGTCTATTAATTACCCATTACCCATTATCTATAAGCCATTAATAATGACTATCAATTACTATAATTTATCCCTTTTATAGCAATTATATATCCCATAAGGTACAAATTAATCTCCCTAAATACCCCTTAATAAGGGGGAATTTGAGGTTGAAAAGCGTACCTCATAACTGCGAACAACTCTATATAAACTAAAGGTATTAGTAGAGTAATTTCCACAAATTTACTATAGCAACATTGGTTTTAATTCAGCCAGAGTTCGTTTAATTTCTAACATCAATACTCCCTGCTTAGCTGCTTTACTAGCTAGAACCAGAAATACCGCTTCTTCACCACAACTGGTCAAAACGCTAAATCCCTCTTTACCCTCAACATAGATTCGGTCGATGTCTCCTCTAGCCAGTTCTGAGCCAATTCGCTCACCCAAGGAGAGCATAGCCGCAGACATGGCTGAAACCCGTTCTTCATCCATTTCTCCAGGCAGACTAGATGCTAACGGTAAACCATCGGTTGTGACTACAGCTGCTCCTTGAATATCAGCAGTGGATGTCACAAAATTATGCAGGATATACCCCAATTTTTGAGAATTGATCGCCATTGTTCCCTTACTCCAATTGCAGAATGTGTAATTCGATTAGTTTGTGTTCCTCGAAACTGATAGCTGATAGTTAAGTAGGAGTAGTGCCAATTTGCCAGAACTTATAGACTATTGATTTAGTTTCCAACAAAAACGACACGTAATCTAGCAATCCTATCGGAAAAGTGAACAGTCACAGCTCTTACTCAGGAATCATAATTCTCCGAGTCAGAACTATTTTATTCAGAGGTATTGTTCAGAAATGATTTAGGATTGCTCTAGTTACATAGAGCTAGCGCCAGTACTAATCAGACGTCTAAATAGACCCTCTGTCCAGCCAGTTTCTCTGAGAACCGCTGCCGAACTCACTTCTACATAGGCTTGCTCAATGAAGGCTAAATCAATCATGCAGATCCGACTGAGAGCATCCCGCAAGGCTTCATCTTTACTATCAGTTTTTATCCGGTTAGTAAATGCCTGTACTACAATTGCCATTGCTGGGACGACATGTTGAGGACCGATACCAATTTTCACATGTACCAAACCTATACGCCAACGACGTTCAGCATAGGCTTGTCCCCAGTCATCCATACCAGTGAACATTTCGTAAAACCATTGCACAAAGGTTACCCGTAGGCGCTCCATACGACCTTCTTTCTCTTTCATAATGGCATCCATTTCTTCATCATTACCTAAGTAAGTATAGAAATGGTCTGCCATTTCAGAAGCAATTTCTTTTCCCCAATCTGCGTGTGATTTCAGAAGCGCTTTGTCTTCACTGGTCAACTTGACACGCTTTTCCATCTTGGTCATAAATTCTTGGGGATCTAAGCTCATAATTACTCCGATATAGTTGAATCTAACTCTAAGTTATTACTTGACTATTTAGCAAAGCACCCTGATTTAAGTTTCTAGTCTTTAAACACTATAGCAATGTTTTTATGGATTATTATCTGAATAGATAATTTTCTGCTAATAGCTAATCCTGTAACTTGGTTATATTTTAGCTTTTTGAATTGCTAAAATAAAAGATTTACAAGTATTTTTTTGTATAAGTTTAGTGAAGTTTATAGTTTAGGTTTACTATAATTTTAAACTATTGAATTCATCTATCGTTGAATGTACCTATAACCTAAACTCCTGGATGTTTAGTAGTTGATACTGCATTTATAGGTAAACTCTATAACGTTTACCTACTAAGCTTTTCACCAAGGGATCCGTTCAATCCGGATTACTTTTTTTAGTGACGCTAATTAATGATTTGTATAGTTTTATAAACACAAATTACAGAAGATGGCAATTCTTATAAACGATAATCCTTGGGGCGAAGTATTCGGCTAGCCAATGTGGGAGCAAACCAAGAATTTATGTGCGAATGCTTCGCCCTGACAAACGTCCTTTGTGCTATGGGTTTCGACCTGACAGGGGCTGGTCAGTTATTTGAGTTGAACGGCACTAGCTACTGACTTGTCTAGCAATCTAGGAGATCGATCAAAAGCACCAAAGCCTCAAGCACTGAGGTTCGCTGATTGGGATTAACTATCACACTTGCGGGTTGATTGTGAGGGTTGCTATAACCGAGAGTTCTGATAATCTCCTCTGAGGTCATTGCCCCTGGACAATCCATATGGGTTAAACCAATAATCATGGGAACATTTACTCGCTCTTTCATAAACAGCAGAAGCTCACGAGAGTGGTTTAAACTGCTGGGTCGATGAACCGGCACAAGTACGATGTAGGCGTGAGCTTCACGAATTAAAATATCCCACATGAAGTCAAAGCGAGATTGACCAGGAGTACCGTAGATGTGAACATTTAGATTTTTACCAAAGGTAAGGCTACCAAAGTCAAAGGCAACGGTAGTTTTTTTCTTTAGCAGAAGTATTTCGTCGGTGGCTTTACGTTCTATTTCCACAGCTTCAACATTACTCGCTGTTCTCACAAAAGTAGATTTGCCAGCTCCTACAGTTCCGGTTACTACCACACGGACACTTTTCATGGGATTTACTCCACTAAGACTAGTTAATATTGAGTAGATTTCACTCTTAGCAGATCAAAAACGTAAATTTGCGGCGTAAATCTTGTGATTTGAGTTAAACTCAGATCTTAAACCAAGTTTACAATTAACCTGTAAAGGTAGGCCACAGCGGATATCAGAACAGGTAAAAGTGATAATATTTGACTATTTGAGGACTTAAATTGATTTTTATCACTGCCATTATTAAGTTTTTTGTACTGGTGTAATATCTCAGTTAAAGGAGGATTATCAAAGCGGATTTGGTATCAACACTCAAGCTTCAACAGTATTAATCTCAAGTCCTCGACTTTGTATAATTTGCTCAAATAACGGCGTACACAGAGCTTGTTCCACTGGCCAAACTCCCGGTTTATTGAGTTGACCAGTAAGCATCAGTTCCGCAATACTACCAGTACCCACCCCAGCAGCGACAGCAGTATTCTGATGGACTAAGGTGGAGCTAGCACGGGCTGATTTACCATCTTTGTAACCACTAACCTCTGAGCGAATTGCAACACCAATGCCACTAACGCGATCGCTTACATCGGTCATGATGTGGCTGACATGGGACAAAAACTCGATTCCAGCGGGATTTTTCAGCCAAGATGAGGGGAAGATGTGGGCAGCTATCCAGGTAAGATGATTATAAAAATCGGGAACTGAGCCAAATTTAGTGATGACGGTGTTAACGGGGAATGAGTCCACTAAGGTCAAGGCTTCTGGCATATCAAACCAGTAGACACCAGCTTTACCATAGGGAGCAGGGAATTGGATGGTTTCCCGTAGGCTATAAGGTTTAACGGTTTGCCACTGATTATTAATCCAAGCTTCAAAGGGTTCTTGCAATCCCAGGAAAGTAGTACGCATTACCGTCACTCCAGCACCACCAGAACCCGCAACTACATAGCTGAGGTGAATCCGTTCTGCAACATCTAACTGTTCCACATCGTGACGCACCATGCTATTGGAGATACCAGGAAAAATGCCAGAATTCACAATAGCGGTGACACCAGCAGCAGTAGCTTGTTCACGGAAGGCTAAGGCTTTACGGGTAAAAGCACGGTTGTCACTGACATCGAGATAGTTAACCCCTTGTTCGATGCAAGTGTTTAGGACAGTAGCGTCTCGGTATAGAAACGGACCAGCACAATGGATGACTAGGTTGTGAGATGCGATCGCATTTTTTAACCCCTCCTGATCAGCTAAGTCTAGAGGGAGAAACTGCACGGGGGGCTGTAACTGTTGTGGCAAAGCTAGGTCAAGTTTACCCTGACGTCCGGTAATCGTAATTTTCGCCTGAGTATGGGCAAGTAAGTCTTGGGCTACACTGTTCCCGATTCGTCCTTTGCCTCCTAGGATTAAAACCTGGTCTGTCATTAGATTATGTCTGCTTGAATACTGATCGCAGTTCTATCTTAGGGTTGCTGGTTTCACGTAATGTCATCATTGGATTCAAGTCTAATTTAATTGTGTCCATTGGATTTTACTAATAGTCAATTTTTGAACTCTAGGTATTTCTGTAGGTATTGTGATAATTTTTGATACCATATTCCCTACTCCCGTCTTGATGCAATAGCGAGTGGGGTAAACCCCCGCAGGTCGGCGCTGCATCGCTACTCCCTACTCCCTACTCCCTTTTAGACTATAGCAATTTTAAGGGATTGAAACGTAAGACAAGTCAGTCCGACTTTGGGTAGATTCTTTCCCATCTTTCCCATCTTCCCCATCTTCCCCATCTCCATCTTCATAAATTATCCCGATGTTGTGCAAACCCCTTCAGGGGATAGGCTTGACTTCCGCCATATAGTTAAGTTTTGTTACAAAAATGCGATATTCTGCATAAACGTTAAGGCTTAATCCTGATAAGTATTAAGACCCTTAAAAATAGCAACTAACTACACTTTGCAGCACATGACCTAGCTCCCCCAAACTGAGCAGTGGGAAATCGCCTCCCCACAGACTATCCAACTTCTTTTAGAATAGGTCTACAAGATGAATACTATCACTAACTCTTTAGAAAGAGCCAATACTCAAGCACAACAGTTACATAAGGTTTTTTTACAAGGGATACTGGAAGGATTTATTGATGGCATTTTGATTCTGAGTACAAAAGGAAAGATACTTCATGCCAATGAATCTGCTCGCCTTCTGTTGGATCAACTCACACCAGAGAGTAAACAATCTAATTTGGTGCCTAAACAAATCTGGCGTATCTGCCAAGCTTTGAAATACAGTTTTAAGTCCTATCATTCTCAGGCAGTTATTATAGATTCTCATCTTACTACGAGTCAGTCAACTCCTGTTCGGATTCGAGTGCGATGGCTCAAATTAGAGTTATCTAAAGAGCCTTGTATTTTAGTTACTCTTGAAGACCAACATCAATCCATTCAAAATCTAGTGCTTGCAGAAGTTTACCACTATGGTTTAACTCCTCGTGAAGCAGAAGTCTGGTTACTGCGTCGAGTCAATTATTCCTATAAAGACATTGCCGCTAAGCTATTCATTACCCTCAGCACAGTGAAGAAGCACATGAAAAATATTCATGCTAAACGTAAGCTGACAGCCGTGAGCTTTTAGCTCACGCTACGCGAACAGCTGTCAGCTGTCAGCTTAAAATAAACCTCTAAGCGTGAGAATTTAATAGTTCGAGATTAATCATAATTGAAAGTCTGGGGAAAATCCCATCAGTAGAAGTAACTCACATGAAACGAATCCTTGCCTCTTTTCTTCAAAAACTGTTCCCGTAGCGCATTAGCTGAATGCTTACAGCTAAAAGCTTATGCCAGTGCTTTGCAGCTAGACCAATAATTTGAAGCGAGCAGTTCTGGACTAGCTGCTGCATCTGGCTTACCAATTAGAGGAGTTGCACTCGGAGGGTTTGTTGTAGTCTGTAGCAACACCCGCGACTCAGGCAAACTCTTGTCAGGCTTACCTCAAGCAATATTAGGTATTGAACCATCAGACTAGACGAGGGCAAAATTCCCCTAACCGATCACCCCTTATTTATTTAGGGTTTCCATTGTTAATGATAACTCAGTTTTCAACGTTATGAAAACTACTTTATGCAAAAAATAGTTTTAATTAATGCAAAATCAACATAAAAAAAAATTGATGTGAAAACAGGGCAAACCCATGTAAATTCTAAAAGCCTTACTCAGACAAAACGGCAAATATAATAAGCAAAATTACTTATTATATCAGTTTCATATCGAGTAAGGATTTCAAAATAAGAGGGATTGACACGGAATGTAAAAATAAATTTATTTTCATGTACTCCATACATAGTGACTCTATCTATTTATGTTATTTTTGTCCATGATGAAGCAATAACCAATTTTCGTAAAAAACAACTGGGTCAAGACAAGAATGACATCAGATACGGCTGAAGTGTTATCGGTAAATCAAAGGACTAATCAGACGGAAAAATCAGATCGGGACAATAAACAAGTCAAGCTAGCCTATACCCAACTAATCCTCTGCGCTACAGGGATTGGTATTGCTGGCGGATTAGTAGCAACTAGTTACTATTTTGTCCTAGAACAGTGTTTGCATTTGGTTTGGCATCGGTTACCGGAATTTCTAGAACCCTATTTCCCGACTTGGCTACCTTCTTGGAATTATGTGTGGATTGCCACTACCATTGGTGGGTTTTTCGTGGGCTTATCCCTCTACTTCTTGGGGTTACCCGGTGAAATGGCGTTGGTGATCGAAAAAGTTCACGATCCAGGCAGGATGGAGCCTCGTCAAACTCCTGGCATGATTGTCACCTCTCTAATTTCCATCACCGCTGGAGGGAGTGCTGGACCAGAAGCACCATTGGTACAGATTAATGGTAGCTTAGGTAGCTGGCTAGGAGTCAAGCTTAAACTAGCAATCAGCCATATCCGGATATTGACCTTCTGCGGGATGAGTGCTGCTCTTGGTGCCTTTTTTGGTGCGCCGATCGGGGGGGCATTGTTTGCCCTAGAAATTCCCCACCGCCGGAGTCTGGAATACTATGAAGCCATCGTACCAGCGATTGTCGCGTCAATTTTTAGCTTCTCTGTTTTCCGCTTTGGTACTGGCTTAGATGTGGGAGGAATTTACCGCTTTAACCTTTTTGATACGTTACCTACTCTGTCCTGGCTAAATTTAATTGAGGGTGGATTACTCGGGGTTGCTGGTGGATTAGCAGCTATCGTGTTTATCTATATCTTTCGCTTTACCAAGTCTTGGATTAAATCGATTGAACATCGGCACATTTTGCTAGCTACACTAGGCGGATTATCGATCGGGTTGATTGCTGTATTCTTTCCCCAAACCCTATTTTTTAGTGAGGAGCAAATTGAAACAGTGATTGAACAAGGTCCCACTTTGGGGGTAACCATGTTACTGGGGATTGCTTTGGCAAAAATGTTTGCGATCAGTTTTACCCTCCACGGTGGGTTTAGAGGCGGATTTATCTTTCCTCTATTTTTCATCGGTGCTAATCTAGGTTTAGCTATCTCCATCGCCTTACCCGGAATTCACCCCACCATTGCTATGCTTTGCCTGATGGCAGCGGTGAATGTTGCGGTCACCAAAACACCGGTCAGTAGTACCGTTATTCTTAGCGTTCTGTCTGATACCTCGATTCTTCCAATTATTGCTATTGCTAGCTTTGCCAGTTTCTTGTTAACTACTAATATTTCTTTGCTGAAAACTCAGCGATCGCGTAGTGAGGAGGGTCTCCCAGTAAGGGCTTAAGAGGGTGTATCTTTTTGTGGTAAATCTATAACTAAAGGAAGTGTGTGGAGGGTGGGGAGAGGGGGAGATAGGGAGGTGGGGAGATGGGGGAGATTTTTATTCAGGGTAATTGTCATCCGTTTTTTTTGTTGAGACGTTAGCTAATTGGTTGACACTCCCCGGTCATTAGACGCGGGGATTCTTCATTCATCGACTCGACTTGCTGAACCTGACCGGAATCAAGAACAGTAGAGGCCAAATCTCCTGAAGCGTTCGGATTAATAATCCAAGTTCCGACGTGCCCCGTCGTACTTATGGCTCTATTGCGGATGTTGATGGCGGCGTTGTGGTCTCTATCAAGTTCACATCCGCATTCACAGACATGAGTCCTAGTAGAAAGGGATTTCTTGACTACCTCACCACATTCAGAACAGTTTTGACTAGTATAGGCAGGATTTACTGCAACAGTTATCCTGTCAAATTTAGTTCCAAAATGTTCCAGCCATTTCCTGAATTGATACCAACCTGCGTCGTTAATAGACTTGGCGAGACAGTGATTTTTTACCAGATTTTTAACTCTTAAATCTTCGTAGGCGACCAGATCGTTAGATCGGATTACGCAACGTGCAAGTCTCTTTGCATGTTCTTGACGCTGCCTACTTATTTTAAGATGCTGTCTACTTAGCCTATTAACCGCTTTTTTGCGATTGGATGAGCCTTTCTTTTTCCGAGAAACCCGGCGCTGATAAAACTTTAAACGTTTCTCCCCTTTTCTGTAGAATCGGGGATTGGGTTCAGAATGACCATTGGAGTCTGTGTAGAACTCTTTGATTCCTACATCTAGGCCAACCATCTCGCCTGTGTGCTCTACTTCCTCTTTCACGTTAACTGCAACGCAGAATTGAACGTAGTACCCATCAGCTCGCTTGACTATCCGAACCCGATTAATTTGCTTCTTGTCGAAGCGCCACAACTCCCAGGTGCCTTTGAGCTTAAGCTTTCCAATCCCTTTTTTGTCTGTGAAGGTTATAGACTTTTTGTCAGGAGATAATTTCCATCCTGACTTCTTGTATTCGACAGACCGAGCAAGTTTTTGGAACCTTGGAAAACCCTTCTTGCCTGGGACTTTTTTCTGGCAATTATCGTAGAAGCGAACAATCGATGACCATGCCCTCTCAGACGCAGCCTGACGAGCAGTAGAGTTTAATTCATTGGCAAAAGGGAACTCTTTTGCCAGTATTTTTGAGTACCGACTAAGGTCGCTTTTCCCTGTCCCTTTATTATCTAGCCACAAACGGATGCAGCTATTTCGGATAAACTTAACAGTCCGGATAGCTTCGTCTATGGCTGAATATTGAGACTCTTGGCCTTTGGCTTTGAACTCTAGAATAATCACCGAATATCGACCTCCTTAACCTTGACCAACGGTCACGCTACGCGAACGGTTACGCTACGCAAAGGATATATTTTTATATAAACAATTTCTTATAAAAATGTCAAGTACTAGCCAAGATTTTTCTCACGGCGACTAAAGTCGCTGGGCACTTTCATCCCCGCTCTAAAGATACGGGGCTTTCAGTGTTGTAATTTCTAGTAATTAAGAGTCAACCGCCAAAAAAAAACATCAGTTAGGTAAAATTGTATCGTTAACAGCTTCCTAGATAGCTACAGGGTGAAACCTCTAAAAGATTTCTGTCTAAGTGTTGTTGATCGCGAATTGATGCCAACTGCGCTGAGGGTGGCTTTGGTGGTTGGCTCAGTTCTGTTTGTGATCAACCATGGTTCTGCTCTCCTACAAGGACAGATGAATCGAGAGCGATGGATTTCAGGGGGTTTAACCTATATAGTTCCCTACTTGGTCAACATTCATGGTCAGTATACCATCCGTTCTAGACAAACCGCTCGAAGAGGAAAAGCAGATTATAATCGCAATTCTGGTTAATTACTATAAGAGCGATGTCAAAACCTTGCTTCTGGTACAATGCCGAGCTAATTGAGGGCAACTCCCTGAGCCTGACCATTGATGAGCCAGGATTTATATATGGCGCTACAGTTTTTACTACCCTACGGGTTTACGATCAGTCATTAGATCACCCACTAACCCATTGGACTAATCATTGCCATCGCCTCCAATCGAGTCTACAAGCATTTGGTTGGCAACAGCCGGATTGGGAGCAATTGCGCCAAGGAGCACAATCACTGATCACCCTTTACCCAGTGCTGAGAATTACCCTATTCCCCGATGGACGAGAATTGATTATGGGTCGTCCTCTGCCAGCACATTTAGCCCAGTGGCAAGAACAGGGTATCACTGCTTGGGTAGCCGAGTCCCCCTCCGTAAAATTTCATCGCTGCTTACCTACTCACAAGACCGGGAATTACCTATCTCCATGGCTGGCGAAGCAAATGGCGCAAAATATGGGAGCACTCGAAGCGATTCTGGTAGATAATTACGGGAATTGGCTGGAAACTAGCACAGGTAACTTATGGGGATGGGGAGATGGTCAGTGGTGGACACCACCAGTGGAAGCTGGAATTTTACCAGGTGTGATGCGATCGCATTTAATTGAGTGGCTGACTTGCCAAAATCAGAGAGTTTGTGAGGAACCTTGGTCACCCGAGTTGGTAAGACAGTTGGATGCGATCGCATACACTAACTGCGTGGTGGAGGTTGTTCCCATTCACCGGGTCATTCAAGAAAATTCTGAACGAGTTTATGACCCACTACACCCAGTTTTACAAGACTTACGTCAGGTTCACTATTAACTTTTAAGTATTAACTATTAACTGTTAATTGACGAAAAAATTCGTACTCTGTTTATTGATCAGGGGTTGCCTGACATTAGCTGACAGCTTTTGAATCAAACAGGTAAGCATTGGTTTAATCTGATTTACGTCAGCATTAGGCTGACGGCTGACGGCTGACGGCTGACGGCTGACTGCTTACCAAAGTAGTTGTTTGTACGGTATACACCCAATGATGATTATCAAAAATTCAATTAGGTATGGATAAATCCACTTATCTTTACCTCTGTTGATAATTATTTGGTAGCTCAAAAAATCTATGCAATTACAATTACCGAGTTTTAAATTTGGTGCTTTCTGATTCAACCAATAGATTAGATTCGGTAAATTTCAGGATATAGCTATAGTAAAAATCCGTATTTATACGGTAAATTAATTCATCAAAATTGTGTAAATTCAAGACATATATTTATAATTACAAGACAATTTTCGTAAGAAATATATCAAAATGGCCCCTAGAGGGTCTGGGAGATAATATCTCGGTATGCCCTACTCAATGGTTTTGGTCTGGCTCAATTTTCTCATAGAAACTGTCCCAATTAGCGATACAGATAGAGCAATGAGTGGTCTCTATGACCTACAGTTAGTTGTTCTATGCATTGCTATCGCCTCGATTGTGACCTATACGGTGCTGATTCTAGCTAGACAAGTAAAAACCTCACAAAAGACTAACCGTAAAGGTTGGCTGATCGGTGGGGCAATGATCATGGGAATTGGGATCTGGTCAATACACTTTTTGGGAATGCTAGCATTCCGCTTCCCCACCCCTATCACTTATGATACGCCAATGGTACTGCTTTCTTACTGGGTAGCAGTGCTAATATCTGGTGCCGTACTCTATAGTGTCAGCCGCATCACCAACCTCAGACAGTTAATGGTGGGCAGTATGGTAATGGGATTAGCGATCGCATCGATACCCTACGTGCTCATCGCTGCCATGAGAATACCAGGGCTGATTCACTACAACCTCTTTTTTGTTGCCCTATCCGTTGTTATAGCCAGCTTGACATCATTTTTCATCTTGTGGCTATCCTTTGATGTGGGGGTAGGAACCGGAAAAGTCCTTCATGGGTGGAAGGTTTGCTGGGCAGTGATCCTGGGATTAGCCATTACCTCTGTACACTATACAACCATGATGGCAGCCAAGTTTCCCGTTAATCCACCATTAGACACTGGGTTTTCTGCGACATTAAATACTTCGGTAGTAACAAGCACCATAGGGATAACTAACCTAATCATCTTCAGCCTCACCTTACTTGCCTCAAATTACGAGCAGAAAACGAATAAAGCACTGCAAGCTCTTAGACAAGAAGCATTGCAAGAAAGCGAAAGGCTATTCCGGACAGTGATTCGAGAAATGCAGGTAGGGGTGTTGCTATTCGAGGCAAAAACTGAATTCATGCTCTTTAATCAGGCGGCTCTGGATATACTGGGCTTCAGCGAAAGTGAATTGTTGGATAAAAGTCCTTTTGGTTCAGATTGGACTATCATTCACGAAGACACCACTCCATTCCCCACTGAAAGTCGTCCTATCCAACAGGCAATTAGCACCCGTAAACTGGTAAGAAATGTGGTTATGGGTGTCCACAATCAAGCGACGAAAGATTGGGTATGGTTACTAGTGAATGCCGATCCCCAGGTGGGGGTGGATGGGTCAGTAGAGCAAGTCATTTGTACCTTTAGTGATATCACCAATCGTAAGCGAGCCGAGGAAGCACTGCAGCAAGCTGAAGCGAATTACCGCAGCATCTTTGAGAATTCAGTAGAGGGCATCTATCAGATTACACCGGATGGGCGCTTTATTAGTGCCAATCCAGCCTTAGCACGGATCTATGGCTATTCTTGCCCAGAAGAACTAGTAGAGTCAATCACGAACGTTTCAAAACAAATTTATGTGGACACTGAGGGTCGTAACGAGTTTACTGACTTGCTAGCGGAAAATGGCGCTGTATCATCCATTGAGGCTCAGGCTTACCGCAAAGATGGTAGTGTAATCTCGATTTTGGAAAATGTGCGCCCTGTCCGAGACACTAATGGAAATTTGCTCTACTACGAAGGCTCTGTTGAAGACATTACCGAACGCAAGCGAGTTGAACTGGCCTTGCTGGAGAGAGAGGAGCAGTATCGGTCAGTGGTGGAAAATGTGCAAGAGGTTATTTTCCAAACCGATGGGGTTGGGGTGTTGACTTTTCTCAATCCAACTTGGACAGAAATGACGGGATTTTCTATAGCAGATAGCATTGGTACTAACTTTATTGATTATCTCCATGCTGATGACCGTCAAACTAATATTGAATTGTTTCAATCCCTAATTACCCACAAACAGGAGTATTATCAGCAGGAACTAAGGTATCTTACCAAGGATGGCGGCTCGGGCTGGCTGGAAATTCATGCACAATTAACCCTAGATCCTGACAGTACTATCACAGGAACTTCTGGCACTATCCGAGATATTACAAATCGTAAATTAAGCGATTCACATCTGAAAGAAAGTGAGAAACAACTGCGTCAAGTGATTGATTTAGTGCCTCATTTCATTTACGCCAAGAACCGAGATGGAGAGTTTCTTCTAGCCAACAAAGCAGTTGCGGAAGCTTATGGTACAACAGTAGATGATTTACTATATCATCGGGACGAAGATTTTGCTCAATCATTCTTAAAATCCTTCGAGTTTAGAGAGGCGGATTTGCAGGTATTGGAGAGTGGAGAACCGACACACCTTCCAGAAGAGACGATCATCTATCCCGATGGAGAAAAGCGTATCATCCAAACTACCAAAATTCCCTTCTCCTTAGCAATTTCCCACATGCCAGCGGTATTAAGTGTATCGATTGATGTATCTGAGCAAAAGCAAGCCGAGCAAGCATTACACCAGCAACTGACTCGTGTGATGCTACTCAAACAGGTTACCCAAGAAATCCGCCAAAGTTTAAACACTAAACAAATTTTTCAGACCACCGCCACACAAATTGGTCAAGTGTTTCAGGTCAATCGTTGCACCATTCATACCTATGTTTCCCAACCCTATCCCCGCATTCCTACAGTGGCTGAGTATTTAGAAAAGGGTTATCTATCGATACTGGATTTAGAAATTCCGATTCTGGGGAATCCTCATTTAGAGCAGTTGTTAGTCCAAGACCGAGCCATCAGTTCCCCTAATGTTTACCAAGATCCCCTTCTGAAACCGATCCTCCCAATATGTCGGCAGATTGGAGTCAAATCCATGTTGGTAATTCGTACTTCCTATCAGGGGGAACCGAATGGTGTGATTGGAATACATCAGTGTGATGAATTTCGTCAGTGGAGTCTGGATGAAATTGAGTTACTCGAAGCCGTGGCTGACCAAGTAGGGATTGCTATTGCTCAGGCTCACCTGCTTGAGCAAGAAACCCGCCAACGAGAGCAATTGACTGAGCAAAATTTCGCCCTAGAGCAAGCTAGAAGAACTGCCGAAGCGGCCACTCAGGCAAAAAGCGAATTTCTAGCAACTATGAGCCATGAAATCCGCACTCCTATGAATGCTGTGATTGGCATGACAGGTTTGCTACTGGATACAGATCTAACGTCCCAGCAACGAAACTTTGTGGAAACGATCCGCAATAGTGGGGATAGTTTACTCACCATCATTAATGATATTTTGGATTTTTCCAAAATTGAGTCTGGAAAGCTGGAGTTAGAAGAACAACCGTTTAATTTGATCACTTGCATTGAGGAATCCTTAGACTTGTTGGCAGCAAAAGCAGCTGAGAAAAAATTGGAGTTAGCCTATCTATTCCATCCCAACACTCCACCCATGATTGTGGGAGATGTGACTCGGCTGCGCCAAATTCTAGTTAATTTGTTGGGGAATGCGATTAAATTCACCGATATCGGGGAAGTATTACTTTCTGTAACCGCCCGAGAAGTGAGCACAGGGGAATGGGTTGATGGCAAAGAAAAAGAACAAACCAATACTGCTAACTACTCCTACCCTTTGGCGTCTGGTCCTGACTACGGAAAACATTACTCTTTGAGTTTCCCTACTCTAGCCAATGGAAAGGACTACACTTTACAAGGAGGATTTGACCAGACGGGGTATATCAACGGGGTCAGGGGAGCTAACGGAATACAGAACAACACGAGAGACAACACGAGAGTATTTTCACCGCCTCACCCCCAGATTTCCTCCCGCAACCCTAACACCACCAGATTTTGTCCTGCTTCCACCCAATCTTCAATCTACGAAATCCAATTTGTGGTCAAGGATACTGGCATCGGCATTCCTGAGGATCGGATCGACCGCCTGTTCCAGTCTTTTTCTCAGGTGGATTCCTCCACATCTCGCCAATATGGAGGCACAGGTCTTGGTTTGGCCATTTGTCAACGGCTCACCACCATGATGGGTGGCAAGATTTGGGTAGAGAGTCAAGTTGGTCAAGGGTCTAAATTTTATTTCACTGTATTGGCTAAACAGCCTGATCCGCTCGAGGAACCTAACCTGCCAGTATCTCAGCCATTGTTAGAAGGAAAGCGGCTGCTGATTGTGGATGATAGTGCAACCAACCGTACGATTATCTCCGAGCAAGCCAAGTCTTGGGGTATGTTTACCCAGACAGCAGCATCAGGTAGAGAAGCTCTCGATTGGCTCAGTCAGGGGGATAAATTTGACATTGCCATTCTGGATGGGTTGATGCCTGAGATGGATGGTTTTACCCTAGCAACCAAAATCCGCCAGCAGTCTGAGGGTCAAGGATTGCCCTTGGTAATGCTGAGCTCAATGAGTCAATCAGATACAAAGCATCATCAGAGTCAGCTAGATATTGCAGCTGTCTTAAACAAGCCTATTAAGCAATCTCAGCTTTACGATGTTTTGACCCAGGTGATGAGCGGACAGCCGATCAAGATTAAGCGCACACCTGCTCAACACCTAAAACTTGACACTGAAATGGCGCAAAAGCATCCTTTGCGTATTTTGTTGGCTGAAGATAATATGGTTAACCAGCAGTTAGCCCTGCAACTGTTGAAACGGATGGGGTACCGGGCTGATGTGGCGGGGAATGGATTAGAAGTACTCCAAGCTCTTAGTCGTCAGCCCTATGACTTGGTTTTGATGGATGTCCAGATGCCGGAAATGGATGGCTTAACTGCGACGCAACAGATTTGTGAACAATGGCCAGCTCATTCACGCCCCTGGATTATTGCCATGACTGCTAATGCCATGGAAGGGGATCGAGAAATGTGCCTGAGTGCAGGAATGGATGATTACATTAGCAAGCCGATCCAGGTACCAGAGTTAGTCCGTGCCTTGAGTCAAGGTCGGCACCATCGTGAACCTCCCAACCAAGTACTAGCTGATCCAGCTGTTGACTTTTCGGTTTTGCAATCCTTGATCGACAGTATCGGAGAAGGGGGGGCGGAATGCTTGGTTGGTTTGATTGAAATTTACTTAAAAGATACTCCGAGGTTAGTAAAAAACATGGCTCAAGCAATTATTGAAGAAGATCCAAAAGCCATGGAAATTGCGGCTCACACATTAAAGTCTAGTAGCGCTACCCTAGGGGGGATAAATCTCTCCAAACTGTGTCAGGACTTGGAAAGTCTGGGGAGGTCGAAAACCATCACTGGAGCAGCGGAAATTTTTCCGCAGCTTGAGTCTGAATACCAACAAGTCAGAGCAGGACTGACCGAGAGTGCTAAGAAAATTCAACAACAATCCTTGAGCCCAGTGCTCACCCATAATGTATGATTTTAATGTATGATTTGGGTAGGGTTAGGGCAACCAGCAAACAAATCGTAATCGTAAACTATAGCAATTATCAGCAAATTGTGAGGAACATTCCTTAGTTTTTTAAGGCAAAAGGCAAAAGGCAAAAGGCAAAAGGCAATAATAAACAAAAAGTTTTTTTGAAAGAGAATCAGTTTAAAAAAATACTGTAAATAATAAGGGCGATCAAAGCTATTGGCTTCTAAAAAGGCGAATACAAACGACCTTCTCGCAGCTGTACTACTGGCTGATTGGAGATTCTGACTAAGTTTTCATCATGAGTTGTGACAATAACTGTAGTGCCTAGGTGATTGAGTTTCCTGAGAATGTTTAATACCTGCCAGGAATTGTCGGGATCGAGGTTACCTGTTGGCTCATCAGCTAATATCAACGGCGGTGTACTAACAATGGCACGAGCTAGACTTACCCGTTGTTGTTCTCCTCCTGAAAGTTGCTCTGGAAAACAGTTAGCTTTGTCTTGCAAACCCACTAATTTAAGGGTTGGTGTTAGCCGTCGCTTAATTTCTTTGCGAGTAAAACTCTGTGCCCACAGCACAAAAGCGATATTCTCTGAAACAGTGCGCTTGGGAATTAGTTTGTAGTCCTGAAAAACAATCCCCAGGCGACGGCGTAGGAATGACAAGCGATCGCCTCGTAATTGCCCAACATTGATTTGATCGACAAATACTTTCCCTTCGGTGGGACGCTGTTCACCATAGAGTAATTTTAGCAATGTGGATTTACCAGCACCAGAAGGCCCTGTGATAAATAAAAAGTCCCCTGACTTGACTTCTAGATTGACGTTAAACAAACCTCGGTTGTTGGGATAGGTTGTTGTGACTCCTTGTAATTGGATTATCGCTTTCTGGGTCATTAGGGATTAGGGAAAGATAGGGAAGTGTGGGGAGATGGGGAGATGGGGAGATGGGGAGATGGGGAGATGGGGAGATGGGGAGATGGGGAGATGGGGAAATGGGGAAATGGGGAGTCAGATGAGGGACTGGTATTCCACGAGGCTGAGAAGGTGCTGAGGCAAGCCTTAGCACACAGCCGCTCCCCAACGAGCGTTCGCGTAGCGTGGCCTACGGCCAATCGCCTTTGGCGATGAAGCAAAGCTTCCGCGCTTATGCGATCGCATCAAGATAATACTCGACAATACTCATGTTGTCAGGTGTATTGATTCAGGTGCAACATTTAACCTGTACAAACCTACTCACAAGCAGATAGGACGATGGTATAGCATTAGTTTTAACTAATGGTTGTTGCCGACAAAGCAATGCCAAAAGCATTGCGCTATTTTTATTAATGGAGGCTCTTCTGCCTACTCTCAAACCGCACTGTAACTTCACTCAGTCCATTATTTTACGTCGCTTAACTTACGACCAGCTGCCAAAGCTTTTAGTTCTTCGTTGGGCGGTAGTGTTCCGAAGTTAAACAAGTTACTAACTTATTTGATTATAAAATAATGGATAATGTTTGACAAGGTTTAGAGAGCTATAAGGCTAATAGTTGCACCTCTATTGATGAGGGATTAGATTATGCCATTCTTTGACCTAAGGCTTTGAGAGCAAACTTAGGCAGAACCATCATTCTTTGACCTAAAGCTTTGAGAGCAAACTGAGGCAGAACCATCATTCGCCGCCAACGGTGAGGTTCTTGATACAACCGATATAACCATTCGAGATTATTCTTCCGGAACCAGGCTGGCGCACGGGTTTTAGCCCCTGACCAGATATCAAAGCTACCACCAACACCAATCCAAGTGGATTGGGGACACAGGTGGCGATTCTGGGCAATCCAAAATTCTTGACGTGGTACACCTAAGCCGACTAGTATGATTTTAGGCTGTTGTTCTTTTAAGGTGAGCTTTAAGTCTTCCTCTGCTTCTGCACTGAGGTAGCCATCACTAATTCCAGCGATCGCTAATTTTGGAACTCTCTTCTGCCAAACCCTAGCTGTTTTTTGGACTACATGAGGGGCTGCCCCATAGAAAAATACTGGGCAAGATTCTCCGTATTGTCCAGCCTTGACCAGTAAAGACTGAGCTAGTTCAATTCCTGGACAGCGCTGCTTTTTTTTACCGTGAAGTCGTAAGTAAAATATAATACCTGCCCCATCAGGAATCACCAATTCTGCCTGCTTGATAACGGCAGCTAGCTCAGGGTTGCGCTCTCCCTGGATTGCCATTTCGGCATTTAGAGTTACTACATGACTACCTAGACCTTTGGTGAGACGATCGTCTAAGTAGTGACTGTAGTTGTCTAAAAGGTGAACGGGTAACCCCAAGACAGGAAATTGTTCAGCTGTTTCAAACATTGGCTTTTGCATACCCTCACGAAGAAAGACGGGAGTAGGACACGCCCCGCGTCTAATGACCGGGTCGGAAAAACGACACTTTCGCGCAGCGTCTCCAAAGGAGAAACGGTTTTCACCGCCTAATGTTATACTTAATTTCAGACCAAAACAAGGCACAAGACACTCTCAAAACAGAGAAACGGCTATTGCCGGTCTAGTATCGGCGCGAGATACGCAAACAAATAAGGGGTCGTCCGGGAATTGTCTCGGTTGTAGAAGCAAAGGTGTTTTATCCTTTGAGTAAGCCGACCTTGAGGTTCAAGCCTTAACCCTTACCATCAATTCAAATCGATTGTGGGCGCGTTGAGTGAAGCTTAGGGCTACTGAAAACCACTGCTCTGAGTCGGGTGCTTTTGCCCCCGTGCTTCAGCCAGGGGTAAGCTTACATCACCCATGTATTTTATTTTACCGAAGACCAGTTAAACCCTTCGGCTCTTCCTAACTTGTTATGGTAAATGGAATTTAACTTATGGTGAAAGGTTTACTGGGCATTGCTTTGAGAGTTAAAAATCTTTTGCTCAAGTGCAATCCTTTTTCCCAATAAGGGGATAACAGATTTGGCCGGTTATTTAGGATGATCTCTTATGGAAGAGCCAAAACTCTTTACTTAACTCCTCAGGATTTGGTACTGATCAGGAAAACTATATGATTGGGTATGTGATTGGGTATGTGATTGGGTCGGAATTGAGAATTGGGATCTGATCGTGGTATTGAACTCAATTAGCACTAATTCGCCCATGCTCGGCTAAGCCGACACTACGTGAACGGCGAACTTAGTTGGGGAAAGTTTGATAAAAAATTAAAAACACGTAAAAAGCGCGGGAGCGTGGTAGCCCCGTGATTTCAATCCGGGGCGGAGCCGAATCCTAGAATAGGGCAGCCTTTATGGTCGGCAGGCTATGCAAAAAAGGGTTAAAACTCGTGTAATAAGGCTGCCCTATTCTAGGTCAACTTCTAGGAAACGCGACACGAGCAGCTAATCGCGGCCTTATAAAGGTGTAGAATAAAGATGCGAGTAAGGACAGACGCCTACGCAATGAAGCGAGTCTAGTACCGGAGAAATACCGACCCTCAACGATTACATCGCGTTAATCCTCTTGTGAACGGGTAAACAATTGCAGATCGCAGAGCGTACCGAACTGGCTGAGTGGTAGTATCCGGAAAGCATACTTTTGAAAAAAAAGTGAAGTAGCGGGAACTGTCAGACTTGTAAACTGACAGAACTCAGTAGGGGCGCTTTGACTACGCCTGTAAGAATTCGTTTGTGGACTCTTAACGAATCCCCGCGTCTAATGACCGGGGAGTGTCAATATTAGGAGTTGACGGTTGACCATTTACCGCAGAGCACAGTCAACCGTCAACCGTCAACCTTCAACCGTCAACCGTCAACCGTCAACCGTCAACCGTCAACCGTCAACCGTCAACCGTCAACCTTCAACCTTCAACCTTCAACCTTCAACTGTTAATCAGCTCTTGGCAAAGACACTAGCAGCAGCAGCAATACCTGCTCCTGGTGTCATGGATTGGTGTCCCAATTCCTGAAGGGTGGCTTCGAGAGCACCAATGACAGCAAGAATATCTTGCTCACTGACAAAACCTAAGTGACCAATGCGGAATATTTTTCCTTTATAGTGGTCTTGTCCCCCAGCTAGAGCAATGTTATAGCGTTTTTTCATCACAGAACGAATTTGTTCGGACTCTACTGATGTGGGAATAACTGCAGTGGCGGCTGGGCTAGCATACTCATCAGAACCAAACAAAGGTAATGATAGGGCTTTGACAGCGGCGCGGGTTGCTTGCATCAGAAGCTGGTGACGGGAAAATATCGATTCTAACCCTTCTCTTTGCATCATGCGCAGTGCAGCCTGTAGGGCAATGACTAGGTTCACTGGCGGGGTAAAGGGATTGCTGTTTTTAGCTGTAGATTTCTTGTAAGTCCCTAAATCTAGATAAAACTTGGGCAGGGTAGCGGTTTTGTAGGCTTCCCAAGCTTTAGGACTAACACTGACAAATCCTAGTCCTGGGGGAATCATGTATCCCTTCTGGGAACCAGAGCCTACTACATCGAGACCCCACTCATCAATGGGTACATTGACTGCTCCAAGGCTGGTAACGGCATCAACAATAATTAGGGCTTCGCCGTGGTCTTTGACGTAACGATTTATGGTTTCTAAGTCGTTGAGAACGCCAGTAGAGGTTTCAGAGTGGGTAACGATTACGGCTTTGATTTGCTTTTCGGTATCAGCTTCTAGCTTTTCACGAAACTGCTCCGGATCTAGGGGCTTACCCCACTCAGCGGTAATGGTGTCCACTTCCAGACCAAAAGCAGTACTGATTTTTCCCCAACGATCGCCAAATTTACCATTAGAACCAACTAAAACGCGATCGCCTGCACTGAGGAAGTTAATAATGCCAGCTTCCATGACTCCGGTACCGCTAGCGGTTACAGTCAAGACATCATTTTTGGTCTGGTGTAGCCATTTGAGGTTTTCATTGACCTCTGCCATGATTTCGCTAAATTCGGGACTACGGTGTCCGATCGGGTGTTTGGCCATGGCCAGTAATACTTGTTCTGGTACTGGCGTGGGGCCAGGAATCATTAGTTTGAGCTTGTCTTCCATCTTTAGTTAGTCTTGGTATCTAGGGTTGTTGTGATCTGATGATTGGTTAGTTACTCTGAACTGACCGATTCAGTCTTGGACCTTACCGGACAAAACCTGAAATTCAAGGTTAATTTAGGGGTTAATTTGGGGTTTCACCACCGGAGCATGGGAGCGGTTATGCCCAAGCATGCTTACACGACCAAACCAGCCGCGCTAGATTTAAACTTGCCTTCAAGTCTGTGTATATTGACACCCTGCAGTTAGGACACTCTTTAGTTCGGAGCCATAGCGAGCATGTGTTATTGATGCCCACAGTGGGAGTAACGCTCCTCAGGAGTAGGTAACAATCTCAAAATATATTGGCTCAAATGAGATACTCTGACTAAATTTCTTAGTTTTTTTTTATGAAGTTGACAATTTGTTGACTATTTAATGGGGGAGTCTTCCTGCTGAATCCGGTAAACCATTTTTTGAGTTATGGGCATCCAATTTGACGCTGTTGAGAGACCAGCGATACTCCATTGGCAAGTTGGCTCGCTGACAGCTTTGTTCTAACTGCTTCTGCTGAACTAGGGCTTTACGCAGAGTACTGATCAATTGATGAACCTGCTGTCGCAATTGGGGGTTTTGACTGGTAGCAAATGCTGTTTGGCGCTCTAGCAGTTGGAGCAGCAGTTCGTAGTGAATATAAGATGGAAGGGGAATTGGATCCATGAAATTTGCTGTACCTCGGTGAGTCGGAGTCTGCCATCAAAATTGACTATTTTTTTGGGCTATGGGTCACTGATGGCTAAACAAGCTGGCAATAGCAACTGCTGGGTCTGGCTGTTTTACCAATGACTCACCAATGAGGACGGCTGTGGCTCCGGCAGATGCTACCTGATCAAGGTGAGCGTTGGTATGAAGCCCTGATTCACTGACTACCAGAATGCCACGTTCGAGTAGTTGGTTAGCCCTTGCTGCTAGTAATTGACAGGTTGTTTGTAAATCGACGGAAAAATCTTCCAAGTTACGATTGTTTATACCTACTAGGGTAACTCCATCGAGAGATAATACTCGATCTAATTCAGATTGGGTATGGACTTCGATCAAGGGAGTGATCGACAGAGTCTTAGCAATTTTGATAAAGTATTGCAGGTCTTGATCGGAAAGGATGGCTGCAATCAGTAAAACTGCATCTGCTCCGTGACTACGAGCCATGTACATTTGGTAGGGATAGATGATGAACTCCTTACACAGCAAAGGCAGGTCTACAGCAGCACGAACTTTTGCCAGGTTTTCCCAACTACCCTGAAAGAATTTTTGATCTGTCAGCACTGAGATCGCACTAGCACCACCCTGGCTGTATGACTGAGCAATGGCTACTGGGTCAAAATCTTCTCGAATAACCCCTTTGCTAGGAGATGCTTTTTTGATTTCTGCAATCAGGGCAGGGCTAGTCTTTCCTGATTTTAGGGCTGCTAGAAAGTCTCGGGGGGGTGGTGCTGTTTGTACTCGCTTACGCAACTCCACTAGGGGCAGACTTTCCCGCATCTGGTCAATTTCTTTCTCTTTGTGCCAGACAATTTCTTCGAGAATATGGTGGGGTTTATCGTCTGGTAGTGCAACTTGATAGTGCAGGGTTTGGATTTTAACTGCTGGATTAGGTGGGCGTCGGCGAATTTGCATCAGTAGTTTTATATAGTGAGTGCGTCAGTCCCTCAGTGCGTCAGTTTCTCAGTGCGTCAGTTCCAAAATCCTTTGTTAATTAGCAATTAACAAAGGATTTTGACTAATGAGTTACAGCTCGTTTGTAAGCTTCGTCGAGTACTTCTGACAGAGTGGGGTGAGCATGGACTAAGTAGGCGAGGGAGTTGACCGATTGTCTGTTTGCGATCGCATTTGAGGCTTCGTGAATTAAGTCGGAGGCGTGGATACCTAGGATGTGGACTCCTAGGACTTCCCCGGTATCTTTACGGTAGATCACTTTCGCTACCCCATCTGCTTCTCCTTCTGCGATCGCTTTAGAATTCCCCTTAAAGTATGATTTTACAATGGATACTTCAAAGCCTTCTTCGGAGGCCAATTTTTTGGCTTGTGGTTCGCTTAGGCCGACGTAGCTGATTTCTGGATGGGTAAAGGCGGCTGCGGGTATGCTGCGGTAGTCCACAGTGCGCTGACGTCCACAGATATTCTCTACTGCGACAATACCTTGAGCGGATGCGGCATGGGCTAACATCATTTTCCCAGTGGCATCACCAATTGCCCAAAGATGAGGTACGGGTTCCCCTGCTGAAAGTACTGCCATGGTGTCATCTACGGGAATAAAACCGCGCCGGTCTGTTTCCACTCCTACGGCATCTAGTCCTAGGTCTTTGGTGGCGGGAATCCGACCTGTAGCGACCAGGCAAGCATCGACTTCGAGCACATCGACTACTTCCTTGGTTTTGGTATCTGCTAGTTCAATTACTACCGGGGAACCGGGAGTTACTTTCATCGCTAGCACCCCAGTGTGGGTTTCAATGTCCCGAGGTTTGATCAGGATGCGTGTGGCTAGTTTGGCAATATCAGGGTCAAAGGTTGGCATCAGGTCGTCTAGGGCTTCTATCATGGTGATTTCAGACCCTAGTGCTGTGTAGACATCAGCAAACTCTAGACCAATGTAACCACTGCCCACGATTGCTACCCAATCTGGCAGCCATTCTAGTTTGATGGCATCATCGCTGGTAAACACGGTTTTGCCATCAATCTCAATTCCTGGGGGTACAAAGGGAATTGAACCAGCGGATATCATAATATCTTTGCCAGTGATAGTTTTTTCGCCATTGTCTGTAGCAACGGTTACTTTTTGATGTCCAGCTACTTTACCCCAGCCTTTAATAATATCCACACCCAAGCGTTTTAGGCTGTTGGTCAGGTCACCACGAATTTTACTGACTAGATTGCTGGCATGATTTGCGATCGCATTTCGGTCAAACTCAACCCCTGCTACTGTAATCCCAAGGGCATTGAGGTGATGAGCGTCCTGTAGCTCTCGCACTCTACCTGATGCGGCTAATAGAGCTTTAGAAGGGATGCAGCCCCGGTTGACACAAGTTCCGCCCATGTCAGCGGCTTCAATAATAGCGGTTTTCAGACCACAGCTAACTGCGTGTAAGGCAGCACCATGACCCCCTACACCAGCACCGATAATCAATAAATCGTAATCAAAGTCTTGACTCACATCTATCTCCTGAGTTACATTGGCTATGCTTCGTCATTATCATTTTCAACTTGAGCAATCCAGGATTGCAAGTGCTCAAGTATTAAGATTGGGAGGGTGAAGTATGAAGTATCTAGGATCGCAAAGGGAATAGGGAACAGGGAACAGGGAACAGGGAACAGGGAATATGGCATCAAAAATTATCACAATTCATTCCTTTAGGATCCCTAGATTAAGGGCGTTGCTGAATTTAGGAATGAATAAGAGTAGAGTGGGCATCCTGCCCGCTCGAAAATAAGGATGAAACTGGCAAGATGCCAGTTCTACGCAAGATGCCAGTTCTACGCAAGATGCCAGTTCTACGCAAGATGCCAGTTCTACGCAAGATGCCAGTTCCACGCAAGATGCCCATTCCACGCAAGATGCCCATTCCAGAAAACTCTTAAAAACATTCCATTATTAAGCAACGCCAGATGTTGCTGATTAATTCAGAAACGCTGCCGTTTAGCTTCGTACAACATCAAGGCAGCAGCAATCGCTACGTTTAATGATTCTACTCCTGGCATCAGGGGAATCTTAACTTGCTGATCTGTGGTGTTTACTAACTCTTCCTTAAGTCCAGCTGCTTCATTGCCCAGGAGTATTAAGCTAGGACAGCGCCAATCTATGTCCCAGTAACTGACCTTAGCATCTGGTACTGTGGCCACTACTTGTATCCCTTGAGCTTGAGCTTGAGCTACGAGGGTGGGCAAATCCGGGGTAACTGCCATGGGAAGACGGAACCACTGACCAACTGAGGCTCGCAATACTTTAGGATTATCTAGCTCTACACTATCGGAACTTAGCCACAATCCTTCTGCACCAGCAGCTACGGCAGTTCTAATGATTGTGCCAAGATTTCCTGGGTCTTGTATGGTTTCTAGGGCTAGCCCTAGGGAGAGGGAATTGAAGGGTTTCGGGGAAAGGGGAAGACGGGTTGCTGTGGCTACTACCCCATCTGGCTCAACTGTAGTAGCGATCGCTTTTAGTACAGACTGACTTACCACTTCCACTCTTTGGGACCGAACCGAAGCATCTTGGGATAGTTGTGGATGAGCTTCAAGCCATTCTGGTGTATAGCAGAGGGTGACTAGGGGATAATCTACCGCACAGGCTTCTGCCAACAGGTTGGTTCCCTCCAACAGAAATAGGTCTTGCTGCCGACGTCCTTTTACTCTGTGCAGCTTCCGAATTTCCTTGACTAGGGGATTCTTAGTGCTTGTCAGCATACAAGTCTGGCTAATTATGCGGAACCCGGGACTTGAACCCGGAAGTCCTTGCGAACACTAGAACCTGAATCTAGCGCGTCTACCAATTCCGCCAGTTCCGCGTTTGTTGGCGCTATAGCAATCTTTGGTGATTCCGATAGTGGTCAGTTCTGATTCAGAACTGTCACGGTTGAGGATTAAACTTAGGGTTGCTATAGGGTTTGCTCTATTAGCTCACCGGTTTTTTAGTATACAGCATTTACTGGGATTTTGGACAAGAAACTTGTCGATAGCCGCAACGCCTGCAAATTTCCCGGTTTACATTGCCAACTACTGAGTATAGTGGAAAACCTGACATTCGATCAAGATACGTGGAAAACTAGACATTTAAAAACTTTCAGGTAAAATCAAAACCAAATTTAACATTTCGCCAGAAATTGCAATGATTTTGGAGGATAGACCCATTAATCACTCTCAAAGCCCGATAAATCCCCAATCTCTGTCCCAGGAAAACGAATCGGTTCTCAAGATTTGGGGTAGAGCGTCTCTCCACGGACAGGTAAAAATTAGTGGAGCTAAAAATTCTGCCTTGGCAATTATGGCAGGGGCTTTACTGTGTTCTCAAGATTGCCGACTGCGTAATGTGCCTTCCCTAGTAGATATCGAGCGGATGAGCCAGATTCTTGCTGCTGTGGGAGTGAAGCTCAAACGCAATGGTGACATCTTAGATTTAGATGTCAGCCATATCGGACAATCAAAAGCTCCCTATGAGTTGGTTAGCCAGCTGCGAGCTAGCTTTTTTATCCTTGGTCCGATGCTAGCGCGATTGGGAGTGGCACGGATACCACTGCCTGGTGGCTGTGCGATTGGTGCTAGACCTGTAGACCTCCATGTCAGGGGTCTACAAGCTATGGGCGCTCAGGTTCATATTGAGCATGGGATTGTCAATGCTTATGTGAAAGGAACAGGTAACAACAAGCTAAAGGGGGCAAAAATCTACCTGGATTACCCCAGTGTCGGCGCAACGGAAACTCTGCTGATGGCAGCCACTCTGGCAGAAGGGGAAACGACCCTTGAAAATGCGGCTCAAGAGCCAGAAGTGTTGGATTTGGCGAATTTCTGCCGAGCGATGGGAGCTCAAATTAGTGGTGCTGGTACTAAAACGATTACTATCTCTGGGGTTTCTAGTTTACATTCGGTGGATTACCCGATTATTCCTGACCGGATTGAGGCTGGCACTTTCTTGGTAGCTGGGGCAATTACCCACTCTGAACTGAGCCTTTACCCAGTAATACCGGAACATTTAACTGCTGTGATTGCTAAGCTACGGGTAATTGGTAGTGAGGTGATTGTTGAGGCACCCAATCGCTTACGAATTATTCCTAATAAACTAAGGGCAACGGATATTGAAACTTTGCCTTATCCTGGATTTCCTACGGATATGCAAGCCCAGTTTACGGCCTTGCTGGCTCTGAGTGAAGGAAACTGTGTGGTGAGCGAAACGGTTTTTGAAAATCGGCTGCGTCATGTTGCTGAATTGAATCGTATGGGGGCGGATATCCGGGTTAAAGGGAATAATGCGATTATCCGAGGTGTGCCAATGTTGTCGGGAGCACCAGTAGTGGGTACGGATTTACGGGCATCTGCTGCACTTGTGGTCGCTGGGTTAGGGGCAGAAGGAATAACTACGATTCAGGGACTCCGTCATTTAGACCGGGGTTATGACGATTTGGAGGGTAAACTCCGACAACTTGGTGCTAGAGTAGAACGGGTTCCGGCTCAGATAGAGGAAGAGGAACTTCCTCCGACTCCCACTAATGCCATGACTGCAACACCTTAGTAGTTATAGTCATTAGTCATTAGTCATTGAGAAATTGTTAATTGTTAATTGTTAATTCTGATCAATTTTCAATTTTCAATTTTCAGTTTTCAATATCTCTACTAGAGCTTGCTTTACTGTGGAATACTGATATTCCCATCCATAACTAGTGGTTCGTTTGGGTAGCACCTGTTGACCTTCCAAGACTACTGTGGCTCCTTCTCCCAGCAGGGCTTCTAGGGCAACACTGGGAACTGGTAACCAGGAGGGACGATTGAGAACCTCTCCAATGGCGTTACATAGTTCGGACATCAAGACAGGATTGGGGGCTGTGGCATTAAAAATCCCTTCCATGTCTGGTCTGGTTAGGGCAGCTATGATTAAGTTCACTACATCGTCTCGGTGAATCCAAGAAAACCATTGGCGACCGGTACCGATTGGCCCTCCAGCAAACATTTGAAAGGGGGGTATCATTTTGGCTAAGGCACCGCCATTGCCCAAAACTATACCGAGGCGCAGAATCACTAGTCGTACATCAGCTTCTTTGACTTTCTGGGCTTCCCCTTCCCAGGCTTGACAAACCTCTGCCAGAAAGTCGTCTCCAGCAGGACTTGTTTCATCAAAGGTTACTGTTTCACTAGTGCCGTAGTAACCAATGGCAGAAGCGTTTACTAATACCGTGGGTTTAGGGTCAGCAAGAGCGATCGCTTCCACTATTTTTTGGGTACCTAATTGGCGGCTATTGAGGATTTCTTGCTTACGGGCTGCTGTCCAGCGCTCTTCAGCAATGGGGGCTCCGGCTAAATTGACTACACCATCACAGCCTGCGATCGCATTTTGCCAATCCCCTGATTCGGTGGGAGTGTAGGCAATAGTTTCTATATTGGGAAATTTCGCCTTAGCTTTAGCTGAGTCACGGGTTAAGATTAAGGGTTGATGTCCTTCTTCTTGTAGACGCTCTACTAAGCGGCTACCGACAAATCCTGTTGCTCCAGTAATTGCGACTTTCATACTTCATCCTTGATACTTGATATCGTGTCTGATAGCACACTCATGGCTTAGGTTAACCTGGAACGGGACCCGAAGAGCGGGGGAAATGTTCAGGATGGGTAATTATCCTTCAGTAGATGGTTTGCTTTCACCGTAAGCCATGCCATTAGCTTCAGCGTACCGATTCATGAAGCGCATGAAGCGTTCCCAATGGTCGTCTTGATCAATTTCAACTTTACACTCCACTCCTGCTAGCTCATCTCCTTCTGGACCACCGAAGCGAAATTTTATTGAGGATGGAGTCATATTAATGACCCCTTCTTCGTCTGTTAAGACCATTGATTGAGAAAATCGGTTTCTATAACTGTTGAATTGTTCAATAGCCTTTAAGCTTTCAAAGGTCATTAAGACGATGCGGGCTCCTGAGCTTCGGTTTTTTCTGAGGCTGACGTCACTCAGCTGTTCATAAATACCGTCAAAGAATTGGATGGATGGTGTTGAGGAGTTCATTTGAAATATAAAAACATCGTTAAATTTTAGTATATCGCCTTGGGAGGGGTTGACAAAATTATTTTTATAGGTAACAGGGAGTAGGGAGTAGGGAGTAGGGAGTGGGGAGTGGGGAGTAGGGAGTGGGGAGTAGAGAGTAGGGAACTAGATTAGATGGCTTTGCTCAGCCTACTTTAATTGGTATTTTTTGGATTTACTTCCTATGATTTACAACACTTTTGCTAAGCAATTATTTTTGCTATTATTTCCAGTTAATTGAGGATATTTAATGATAAAATATAGGTATATTTTTGATAAAAAGTTTATGAGCAATTTTGGTAATTTATCATAACATAAAAAAGTAGCTTGCTTTCTTTACTATTGCTATTAAGTCCCTGCTCCGAATTTCCTCAAAACCAAGGAAGACTAACCACAAATGAACCGCCGCCGCATTCTTAAAACTGGACAACCTTACAGCTTTAGCCAATATTTTGACCTTCCCTTTACCCTAGAAGATATCTTGGCTGAATTTGACTGTACCTTTGTGCGATCGCATATCGATCTACCTCGTCAACCCTTCACTGCTGCTATTGAACCCCTGCTGCACCAACTCCAGCGTAACCGCAAGCGCATCGAGCTCATCAACGAAACTGCCCGTCGCGAAGCCTTGATCGCACCAATTCTGTTTGAAGTAGTCGATCTCACTAATCACCGCATTTACATTGAATATTCCATCGCCGTTAGCGAACACCTGCGGGGAACCTTAGATTATTATATTGCTAACCATAACGTGATTGTGATAGAAGCCAAACAATCTGATCTGGTACGGGGCTTCACTCAACTGGCGGTGGAGTTGGTTGCCCTTGATCAGTGGCTCCAGTCTGACCAGAGAATTTTGTACGGCATTGTTACCACCGGAGAAGACTGGCGTTTCGGTACTTTTAATCGCCAAGAACGTTCCATACAACAAGACCCCAAGCGCTACCTCGTCCCAGAAGAGCTAACCGAGTTGCTGGAAATTTTAGTCGGGATTATGAATTGAAACGGTTAATTAATTATAGTGGTTTTTAATTAGGGAGTCGGGAATCGGGAATCGGGAATCGGGAATAGAGAATAGGAATATAAGTATGAAAAACGCGCTGATCGCAATTTTTAGTTTAAATTTATCCTTGCTCTCAACCATTACTTTTATTTAAAAGTATGATCAACGAGTTTTGATTAAGGAGGCGATAATATCATCAGATATCGATGATCGACTGCATCAATACAATGTCTTTAACTATACCCAATTATCGAAAATTACTTCTTCAGTATCCTCTCTACCCACACTCCCCACACTCTTTCCCCTACTCCCTACTCCCTACTCCCTACTCCCTACTCCCTACTCCCTACTCCCTACTCCCTACTCCCTTTATTCTATACTAATAAAGTCACTGTATTGAAACTATCATGATTGCTGATAAAATCCCCAATTACATTTCCAAAGAAGAGTATCTATCCTACGAAGAAGATAGTGCCATCAAACACGAGTATAGTGATGGAGAAGTCTATGCTATGGCTGGCGCTAGTGATGCCCATGTTACTATTGCCCTTAACCTGGCTTCAGCCTTAAGAAATCATGTCAGGGGCACTGGCTGTCGGGTTTATATGGCAGATATGAAAACTTATGTCGAAGCATCCAATAGTTATTATTATCCTGATGTTATGGTGACTTGCGATGCCAGAGACCGAGAATTGGCTAATTATAAAAAATATCCTTGTTTAATTGTAGAAGTTTTATCTCCCAAGACTGAGGCGTTTGACCGGGGTGACAAATTTTCTGACTATCAACAGTTAGAAACCTTGGTGGAATATGTTTTAATTAGCCAAAATCGTAAACGCCTAGACTGCTTTCGCCGGAATTCCGAGGGAGTTTGGACATTGCAATTTTATTATCCGGGCAGTGAGATTCATCTAGAAACTGTGGATTTTAGAACTAGTCTTGAGGCTTTGTATGAAGATGTAACGTAAGCAGTCAGCCGTGAGCTAAAAGCTCACGCTACGCGAACAGTCGTCAGCCGTCAGCTGACTGCTTACAAGAAGTCTTAGAGCTTTTAGTAGAAGATTACCAAGCTAGAGGTAAAGAGTTACCTTTATTAAATTATTCACAAATAACAACAGTTTAATTACAGCGGTTTGCAATTCAGTTAGGTATAAAGTTCTAAGTTTTTAGGGAGTGTAAGCATTCAGCTAATACCTGAATACTTACTTTTAGGCTAATTTCAGGCTACCTCTAGTATCTTTGGAGTTGGTAACTCTTTATTAACTTGGCTATAGGCGTATACCAAATCCTCTAAAACTTCCTTAGCATTCTCAAGAGCTTCCTCATAGGTGTCACCGTGGGTACGAGCATAGTTACCCCATTCGGGTAAACTAGCCACATAAGAGTTATCTTCCTCTGACCATTGAATTAAAATGCTATATTTCATGGCTCTTCTCTATTCTCGACTCTCGACTCCCAACTCCCTAAAACCCAAGAAGGATAAAGTCCTGCCTCTTTTAATTTTATAATGTACTTTATTCATCGGTAGCTTGGAGAATTGCGTGGTACAATTGAGAACTAATACGAAAGTCCATTGTTTCAATCAATTGATCCATTAATGGTTTAACCGCCGGAATTAAATTACTTTTCTTGGCTTGCACCAGAATGCCCAGTAACCCCACAATAGTTAACCCCAATTCTTGAGCAACTGTTCGTCCCCGTCGCTCATCCATCAGTAGCAAATCGGCATCCATTTCCAGTGCTAATACGATCGCTTCTGCTTCACCTAAATCGATGGTTTCTTGACTTTCCTGAAGTATGACAACTTGCTGCCTATCTGAAACAGCCTGAGTTTTAATCCAAGATAAGGTTTGGACTTCTACTGTTCCAGGTACAATTTTACCGATACCAACCATTTCATTGTAGACAGCAACGGGAATAATAACAGAACCATATAAGCGATGCAAGAGGTTAAGTTGATTGATGCCTGCTAGATTAGTAATGGGTGATGTATCGCTAATAATAATCACAGCAAACTCATCGATTGTATGGTTTTAAGGTCTGCTTCAAAATCAGCAACATCATAATTCAAATCTAAACCGCGCTTGGCAAGTTCATGCTGAAATTCAATCACGGTTAACCCCGTCCAGGCACGGACTTTGCCACTGCTAATTTTGTCTTGCTTATACAGCATCAGGGCAATTTCAAGTTTGAACTCACCCTCAGTCATTTGGCTAGCTTGGACAATATCGTCAGGGATAACTACACTCATAGCTACACTGATAAGTAATTAGTCGATTATCAACAGTTACTTTAATTTTATCAGAAACTTCAACTGCATTATAACACCCATCCACGCCACACCCAGTCAGGCTAATCATAATTCCTCTATCGTTGATTAACTCTTATCTCTTCCCTACTCCCTACTCCCTACTCCCTACTCCCGATTCCCGACTCCCGATTCCCTAAAACCCATAACTTTATAGTTTACCCCATTGAAAAATACTGTAAAATTATAGTAGTTAAGTTACTCTACAAATGAACCGCCGCCGCATTCTCAAAGCTGGACAGCCTTACAGCTTTAGCCAATATTTTAACCTTCCTTTTACCCTAGAAGATATCTTGGCTGAATTTGACTGTACCCTTGTGCGATCGCATATCGATCTCCCTCGTCAACCTTTCACTGCTGCTATTGAACCCCTGCTGCACCAACTCCAGCGAAACCGCAAGGGCATTGATAACCGCTATACTAAATTTAAGTAAAGCATGAAGTAAACAAGGTGTTAAGATCTATGGCAACCAATACTCAAAGTCATTTTGCTCCCTACTTAAGACATAGAGGGAAAACTGTCGAAGAACAAATTAAACTCAATCAACCTGCTCTGGCATGGCTAAGAAAACGCCTTGAAGAGGAAATCACACAAGAAGAAGCTAAAATTAGACAGGAAGATTTAGAAAATTTTAAACAAATTGTTGATAGTTTTCGTCCAGAAGGCTCTAAGCTATATAGCTAATAATGATTGTTTTTGTTGATACAGGCGTTTTAGGGTTATTATCTTCTCCCAATGACAAATTAGAAGCACAACAATGTCAGCAATGGCTTTACTCTCTTTTAGCTAGAGGAGTTTATGTACTGAGTTCTGATTTGTGTGATTATGAAGTTAGAAGAAGTTTAATCTTAGATGGCATGAGAAAACCATTACATCAAGGTTTAGCTAATCTTGATGAGATGGGCAATATCATTGACTTTCTACCGATAACTCAACCGGTTATGCGTCATGCTGCTCAACTTTGGGCAATGTCTCGCCATCAAGGAATGCCGACCGCTGATGACAAAACTCTTGATAATGATGTGATAATTGCTGCTCAGTGTCAACTATTTCAACAATAAAACTTAGGACAACGTTTAGTTATTGCTACCACTAACGTTAAACATCTAAGTCGTTTCCTTGAGTCTCGACGATGGCAAGATATTAGATTTTGAAATTAGGGATGCGATGTTGCTCTGTATTTTATGAACTTTATTTCAGTGCAATTATTCCCCATGGCACAGGCATCAACTGAATCCTAACACCCATCCACGCCACACCCAGTAAGGCTAATCATAATTCCTCTATCCTTGATTAACTCTTGCCTCTTGCCTATTGCCTATTGCCTCTTACCTATTTCCACCATCGACTAACATCATCAACCGCTGCCACCGTTTCTCTTAGGGCTTCAACACCCCCAAACTTGATGATTAAAGAAGCTAATTGAGGAAGAGCTTCAACAAACTCTTGACGGGTTAGACTAGCTAAACCATCAAGAGTTTGTTGCCAAAGAGGACAATCAACTGATGAAGGAGTTAAGGTCTTAATTAAGTCCTGTAAGGCATAGGTTCGGGAGAATTGATCGGAAAGCCCTCTGGCTAAATCTAAGGCTTCCGGTAACAGATCAGGTAAGTGGGGGGCTAAGGCCACTAAGGCTAATACTCGGTCTGATTCATCGGAAAGCCCTCTGGCGCAATCTAAGGCTTCCGGTAACACTTCGGGTAACTGGGGGGCTAAGGCCACTAAGGCTAATACTCGGGATTCTTCATGGGAAATCCCTCTAGCGCAATCTAAGGCTTGGGCTAACAACACATCGGATAAGTGGGGGACTAAGGCTCCTAAGGCTCTGGCTCGTTCGTATTCATGGGAAATCCCTGTGGCGCAATCTAAGGCTTCCGGTAACAGATCACGGAAGTGGGAGGCTAAGGCTACTAAGGCATCGGCTCGGTATGATTCATGGGAAATCCCTCTGGCGCAATCTAAGGCTTTGGGTAACAACAGATCGCTTAAGTGGGGGGCTAAGGCTCCTAAGACTTTGGCTCGGGATTCTTCATGGGAAATCCCTCTGGCGCAATCTAAGGCTTGGGGTAACAACAGATCGCTTAAGTGGGGGGCTAAGGCTCCTAAGACTTTGGCTCGGGATTTTTCATCGGAAATCCCTCTGGCGCAATCTAAGGCTTCCGGTAACAGATCACGGAAGTGGGAGGCTAAGGCTACTAAGGCATGGGCTCGGGAGGATTCATGGGAAATCCCTCTAGCACAATCTAAGGCTTGGGGTAACAGATCACGGAAGTGGGGGGCTAAGGCCATTAAGGCATGAGCTCGGTGCCATTCACTGGAAATCCCTCTGGCGCAATCTAAGGCTTGGGGTAACACATTGGGTAAGTGGGGGGCTAAGGCGACTAAGGCATTGGCTCGGTATCTGTCATCGGAAATCCCTCTGGCACAATCTAAGGCTTTGGATAACACATCGGGTAAGTGGGGGGCTAAGGCCACTAAGGCTAATGCTCGGGAGGATTCATCGGAAATCCCTCTGGCGCAATCTAAAGCTTCTGGTAACACATTGGGGAAGTGGGGGGCTAAGGCTCCTAAGACTCTGGCTCGGTGCCATTCACTGGAAATCCCTCTGGCACAATCTAAGGCTTGGGGTAATACATCGGGGAAGTGGGGGGCTAAGGCGACTAAGGCATCGGCTCGGTGCCATTCACTGGAAATCCCTCTGGCGCAATCTAAAGCTTCTGGTAACACATCGGGGAAGTGGGGAGCTAAGGCCACTAAGGCATCGGCTCGGTGCCATTCACTGGAAATCCCTCTGGCGCAATCTAAGGCTTCTGGTAACACTTCGGGGAAGTGGGGAGCTAAGGCTCCTAAGACTCTGGCTCGGTCATCTTGATCGGAAATGCCTCTGGCGCAATCTAAGGCTTTGGATAACAAAACATCGGTTAAGTGGGGGGCTAAGGCTCCTAAGACTCTGGCTCGGTACCATTCACTGGAAATCCCTCTGGCGCAATCTAAGGCTTCTGGTAACACTTCGGGTAAGTGGGGGGCTAAGGCTCCTAAGACTCTGGCTCGGTCATCTTGATCGGAAATGCCTCTGGCGCAATCTAAGGCTTCCGGTAACACTTGGGGTAAGTGGGGGGCTAAGGCCACTAAGGCATAGGCTCGGGAGGATTCATCGGAAATCCCTCTGACGCAATCTAAGGCTTCCAGTAACACATCGGGTAAGTGGGGTGCTAAGGCCACTAAGGCATCGGCTCGCCAATATATCGAAATGCCTCTGGCACAATCTAAAGCTTCCGGTAATAAAGAAGCCGGAAGATACTCACTAATTGCCTTCAAACCCTCTGCTTGCCTACTAGAATCTTTAATCTGTCGCACATAAGCTAGTGCCTGGGCTGGCGTCCAGATTTCGTTCTTCAATAATGCTGCCATTAACCCTGGAGGAATATTGCTAGCCAAGCTATTGAGAGATGTCGTAATCAGAGCATACCGACACTGTAAACTAATGGATTTCGTGGGATTTTCTGTAAAATTATCTGCTGCTATTGCCCAAGCTTTCGATACATCCTTGATAAAATTAGCAGTGTTTCCCTGTCTCTCACACTGCCAATACCAACCGTTATCTCCTGCTGGAGTTTCTTCTTTCAGGAGTTGATGAATGTCATCTATCTTTTCGGCTTTCTCTAGGTGCCAGGTTAAGTGGCTATAGATATAACCATCATCGGGTAACGTATGCCATAATCCGTTTTCGGTCTTAGTTTGATAACGTTCTAATAATTGCTTATGAGCTGAGGGTATTGATAATCCTAGCTCTGGTTGCAGCAGATTACGGGCTAAATCATGTAACAGGTCATGGAGACGATAGTTAGTTTTTTTTGTACTAGAGACCCCTGGTAGTAATAAGGCTTTTTGTCGTAAGTATATTAACGTCTTTTTAGCTTTAAATGAATTACAGTCCCATAAGGTACTCGCCATGGTTTCAGTAATAGTGACATCTTCTGGCAGTACCCCTAACCAAGCAAATTTTTGCAATCTCTCGGCAGATAATCGCTTTAAACTCAGATTAAAGGAAGCCACTAGACTGTAGTTTTTGCGCTTGGCGTCACTTGGTTCTTCCTCTGCTTCCAATCGATCCAAGGCTTCTAAATCAGCAATTTCTGCTTGTAACTCATCCAGTAACTCTTCCCAAGAGAATCCATCCCTAACTTGAGCAGCTGCTAATTCTAATCCTAGGGGTAAGTAGCCGACAGTTTTGGCTAAGGTTTTAGCATAGTCGAGTTCTTGATTAGTTAATTCGTTCGTTAAACAAGAGGTTAATAACTCCAAAGATTGCTTTGGAGTCATCACGTCCAAATCATAGCGATCGCCTTTAACCGAAGCTTCTCTGGTAGTGACTAAAACCCGACAGCCACCCCCTCCCACTCGAAAGGGTTCAACATGCTCAGGATGCCAAACATCATCCACGACTAGCAACGCTTTTTTATCAGACAATAACGTTCTTAATTGTAACGAAGCGCTATCAATATTAATCGGTTTAAAGTCATAATCTCCTAATGCCTGTATCCACGTACTTAGAAAGGATAAGATATCAGGTTCCTGACCTAAGGTTGCCCAAAAAATCCCATCGGTAAAATGGGATTGAACTTCCTCGTCATGGGCTAAGGCGGCAGTAATGGTAGATTTTCCAATTCCTCCCAAGCCATAGATGGCACTAACCACTAAAGTGCCAGCTCTAGCGGTTTCTTCCGATAAAAGCTTTTGTTTTAGTGGTTGGCTTACTTCCGGGCGTTTGACATAATACGGAGGTAGTGGGGGAGCTTGATTTGGTCGAGTTTGTTTAACCTGCCTCCCAGGCGACTGCAGTCAAAATGTATTATGTTGGTCCCCTTGAATAGTTTGCTTTTCTCCAATATTTCCAATATTAGTTTGTTTCTCTCCAAAATTAGTATTCTCTTGATTAAGAATATTCCTTTTGGCAAAGTTTTTCACGTTTTCATTGTTGTAAGTCTCACTAGTAGCCTGGTGGGATTCCAAGGCTTTGGTAATCTTTTCAAGAATTTCCTCTAAGTTAGGCAAAGCTTCAGCATCAACAGTAGTCACCAAACCCTCGATGGCTTGGGCAACTTCGGGATTTTGCTTGGCTGCTGCTTCTACTTCCAATACCACTTCAGCATAATCAAGTGGTTGCTCTGGAGCTTGCTCGATAGCCATTACTGTATCTGGAGACTGGTTTCTCAGGGATTCCACAAACTGGTTAGTCTGGTCCCAGACAACTTGCCCGACATTTTCCCCAGTTTTTTCTAGGGCTTTAGTGGCGAGCACAGTAGAAATAGCGACAACGGCAGCGGCTAATGGTTCCATAGTTGAAGGAGATGATTGATAGTTTTATTATATAACTTTAGCAAAGGGAGCAGGGAGCAGGGAGTAGGGAATCGGGAGTAGGGAGTAGGTAAATGCTATAGTAAGCATTCAGCTATCAGCTATCAGCTATCAGCTATCAGCTATCAGCTTATGTGCTACGCATATGCTTACATGCTATACTCAACTTATATTATATCATTAAAAGTAGTTTAACTAATGCTAATCTTACCAGAAGAAGAATTAACTAAATTAGTTCTAAATAACGAGCACTTGATTATCGAATATTTAGCAATAAGCGAGGCAAAATTGAGGAATCTGGAGCAATCTAATCAAGAAGGATTTTATGCTGAATTCAAGCAAATTATCGAAAGAATGAATTTTGTAGAGGATTTGGGTCGAATTGGATCAGAACACAAGGGTCAGCCTTTAATAGCAGCTCTGGGAGATGAATTTGAACTAAATGGTCAAATCGCGACTGCCCAAACCCTCAATAATCAATCATTACTTGCTATGGGGTGGAATCGTTTAGGACGATTACTCCAACAACAGGGTAAATTAGATCAAGCACAGCAGGCTTTTGAACGAGAAATTGCGATCGCTGAAGCCCTCAATAATCAATCATTACTTGCGATGGGATTGAACCATTTAGTAGAAGTGCTCCAACAACAGGGTAAATTAGATCAAGCACAGCAGGCTTTTGAACGAGCACTTGAAATCGATACTGTTAATAAATTCAGTAGTCTTTACACAGGACTGTCTAGATTATCAACAGTTTTGGAAAAACATATCTTTGACTTCTCCAAGGACTATCTAGAACGTATTAAACGTAGATTAATGGCAATTTTGCAAGCTTCTGCCTTGGCATCTGAACAAAATGAGCTTCCAGACGCAGCCAAAAACTATCTTATGGATATCAGAAATACGGCAAGGGTAATTTTGTGGCAGATTGACAATTATCAACTATCTCATCAAAAGTATCCAGTCACAAACCTCTTAGATTGGCTAAAAACTTCACCAACTTGGGCTGGAGATGATTTTCAAGAGTGTTTGGACTATGTCAACCGAGTTAGGGAATAAATAGAGGATGCCGGAGTACGTATCAACGATTTATGGATAGCTTGCACAGCCATACAACATAATTTAATTATTGTTTCAGAAGATAGAGATTATCGAAAAATGAATGAAGTCAGGAATCTAAAATTAGAGTGCTGGAAGTAATAAGCGCGTTGTATCTGGGTTGTGAACATACTCCCAAAGGCCAAGAGGCAACAGGCAACAGGCAACAGGCAACAGGCAACAGGCAAGAGGAGAAAGAGATTCTCAGTTTTATTGTCTAATCAAAAAAGATATCCTAGGTTTACATCTAACCCTACACAAAAAAAACAAAGGGGCATTGGGGATTTTGGTTAAGGTGTTGCTCATTAACACAGCTAACTCAAAAAAATAAAATAAATTACACATAATTGAGTCCATAAATCGCTAAAACTAATATTTGTAAATAAATGTAAAAACTTTTAATTATCCCTTGCATTTTTTCCAGTAGTTATCTATACTATAGAAGGTAAAGACCGATACTAATAACCGCGCTGGTAACAGCTTTAATCAAAATCAGCGCGGTTTTCCTCCCACCTAAATAGGAGTTACTTCCATGATGCCAAAAAGATCACGATCATCAATCCCGGCTGGGTGCATCTTATTCAAGGGGTTTGAGCCGGTGGTGCGTTACGGGACGGGCTATCCCAACCCTGGCTACTGATAAAATCAGAGGCTTTCCGTCCCTAACGCACCCTACCCAACTGGCTCGGTGCATCTTGTTCAAGGGGTTTGAGCCGGTGGTGCGTTACGGGACGGGCTATCCCAACCCTGGCGACCGTGACAATCACGGCGAGCCCGTCCCTAACGCACCCTACCCAACTATTGCCTATTGCCTATTGCCTAAATTAATAATCACCCCCAGACCCATAGCGCCATGCTTCCAGCCAACGGTGGTAATAATATTTTGGTTTCGGTGGCAAGGTAGTCAACATGCCACGGAGTAATTTACCTGCTGGATACAAACTACTGTAAAGGGCTAAATTACTATAATGAACCATCCAATCCAATAGCATGGTTAATCCTACTTGAGGAATCACTGGCACCACTAATCCTGGTTTAGTTAATGATGTCACAAATAGCGTTTTAGATAATCCTGAAAACTTCACGACATCTTGGAGGAAGGGCTTAAGCACATCATCTCCCAGGTTTGCCATGGCTTGGAATACGCCAGTGAGTAATTGATTAATTTGATTTGGTGCTAATTGTTGCTTGATGCCAACACTCATTGTTCGTTGAAACATCCAGGTTACACCAATATTAGGCTGATAAGGTTGTAGTTGGGCTAAGGCATTGCGGTCTAGCAAATCATAATCTAAGGCTTCATGAATACCGTTACTTAGACGCTTTAAATGTCTGACCATGGAACCAAATCCACCAAAACTGACTGGTGATTGCCCACCACTGCTATCCCCTATGGGTAAAATCCGATTCCAAGGCATTCTTAGGGGGCTTTTTTGATAGGAAGGAAAAAAGCCAAATAGTACTCGTTTAAAGTCAAGTTGGGATAAGTCTACTCCCTGGTATTCTGGTAACAGACGGAAGTATTCGTCACATAAAAATTCTAAACTAGGACGTTCTGGATTAGCATCTAAGTAGGTAAATAAATAGGTTGTTCTACCATCCCGGGCTGGAAATGCTTCCCAGAAATATTGACATTGATTTTGGATAGGAGTGAAGGATACAATTAAATCCCCCATGTCATTTTTAGGATAGCCTTGAGCACAGCTACCAACCACTAAACAAACTCCTTCTGGTTTCTGACCTTGCCTGACTTGCTTAACAATTGGGGAAAAATGTCCCATGGCATCTATCAGTAAGCGAGCTTTAACTTGGGTATCCTCCAACTGGTTAACTTTTAACCCGATTGAGACGCCATCCGGATGAATGGTTGCTTGCGTAAAGGATGTCTTTTCCAAGAGCTTACCGCCCGCAGCTAAAAATTTGGCTTTGAGGGTATCGAGCAGAAACACTGGGTCAACACCAATGTTGAGTACGTCCTTTACCAAGAAATCAGGACCCTGGAAAAAACTGATCCGAGCTGGGTTATACTCGGATGCGATCGCATTCTCTAATTCCGCCGTTGAGAGTAACTCAAGTTCCAGGAATACCTCCAGTTCTTGGCGAGAGATATTCCACTCTTGGTCTCTACCGCGCAAAACCCCCCGTTCAACTACGGCAACTCGCCAGCCTCGCTGTTGTAGAGCAGCACCAATCAGAATTCCCAAGGTACCGCCACAGATTACTACATCCAAGTCTAGGGTGCCTAATCCCTCTTCGGTTTCTGTAATCACCTCTGGGATTGGAGTTGTGCCATCTCGTAAGGCTTTCCAGACTTTGTCAGCACTGCGCAGGCGTCCGAGAACATCACCAGGTAACTGGGATAGGATTTGTTCGGTTTGACTCATGGATGTTGGTTGGTCGTTAGATGCTAAGACTTTCTCTGTTTTATTTTAAATTGCTCCATCACAACGCTTAGAGGCTGATGCGATTGACCGTAGGTCACGCTACGCGATCGCACTTAAGCATTCAGCTATCAGCTATCAGTTATCAGCATTCAGCATTCAGCATTCAGCATTCAGCATTCAGCATTCAGCATTCAGTTATCAGTTATCAGTTATCAGTTATCAGTTATCAGTTATCAGTTATCAGTTATCAGTTATCAGTTATCAGCTTAAGCGCTACGCGAACAGCCATTGGCCGAAGGCTCACGGCTGACCGCTGACCACTGACGGCTGACCGCTGATTGCTGACCGCTGATCGCTGCATGCTTACGTAGAATCCATCAATCGTGCTCTACAGCTTAAGAGCATCGAAATCTTGAGATTTGTAACAAAATCACTATTCCCAAAACAAAGTATGACAAATTGTCATACTTGAATATTAAAATAATTACCACGACGAAATATTCGTCATTGTTTTGATGCAAAGTGCGAATGGGGGTTTCCCCCTGTTGCCTTGCTCAATCGCTCGTTTAGCCAAAGGAAGCTGTATCCGCCGCCCGGCTTCCTCCCCGCCCAAACTAGGATGGGGTATTCAGCGGCAAGTGAATCAAGAAAATGTTCAAAAAACTAGGTTTAGTTCTTGCTAGTCTCTTACTGGCCATCGCCACCTTTGCGATGTCCGTAGCACCTGCTACTGCAGCTACCGTAGAAGTGGACATGGGTTCGACTAAAGGTTTTCCCATGCAATTTGTTCCTAATGAAGTTACCATTTCTGCTGGAGATACCGTTAAGTGGGTTAATAAGAAGATGTTTCCTCACAACGTAATCTTCGAAGGAGATGCAGCAGACAAATCTCACAAAAAGTATGCCTACAAACCAGGTGAATCCTTTACAGCCACATTTGATCAGACTGGAACTTACAAGTATTTCTGCGCACCCCACCGTGGTGCAGGTATGACTGGCAAAGTTATTGTGAAATAGTCGCATCAATTAAGTAATATATCTCTAGGAATAAGGTGGGCAATGCCCACCTTATTTTGTTAACTTTTGTTATAACTTTGACAGCCTGTCGTTTGACAGAGTTCCTCCTCTTAGTGAACGCTAATATCTGGCTTAACGCCATACTAAGAGGAGAAACACTTTGAAAAAAATACTAATTGCGATTCTGCTAGTTTTCGCTTTAATAACGTTCAGCTTCCCTGATTCCGCTTTAGCTGCTGGTGATGCGACTAAAGGAGAAGCGGTATTTACAGCTAACTGCAATGCTTGTCATATGGGCGGCAACAATATAGTCAATCGCCAGAAAACTCTGAAGAAGGAGGCCCTGGAGAAATATGGGAAGTATTCTGCTGAAGCTATCAAGACACAAGTCACAAACGGCAACGGAGCTATGCCTGCCTTTCGTGGTCGTTTAAACACCCAGCAAATTGAAGATGTAGCTGCTTATGTTTTACAACAGGCTGATAAAGGCTGGTAGACTGGATTCAGTGACCAATTCTTAATCAATCATCCCGTAGGGTGCGTTAGGCGCGGTGTAATCAACTAGCAACAGTTTAGAGTTTACGTCAGGAGCGCCGTAACGCACCAGCCATGAATGAATTAAGAATTAAGAATTAAGAATTAAGAATTAAGAATTGGGAATTAAGAATTAAGAATTAAGAATTAAGAATTGGGAATTCAAGAGAATTCGCGAATGCGCAAAGGTAGGATTTTCAAGTCTCAAGTCTCAAGTTTCAAGTCTCAAGTTTCAACTATCTGGCTGGAACAATGCAGATGTCTGCCTTAGAGGTATTACCAGCAGATGCGAGTCACGCAAAGCTTCCGCGCTTTAGGGATTGGCCTATGGCCACGCTACGCGAGTCACGCAAAGCAAATCGGCCATCTCAGGGGAATCGGGAATCGAGAATCGGGAATCGGGAATCGGGAAAGAGAGGGGAGTGTGGGAGGTGTGGGAGGTGTGGGAGGTGTGGGGAGTGATAAAAGTCAGATCAGCTGAAAATGCCATGACTTACCCACTCAGATATGTAAAATATCTGTAATCCTCTTTTCCCCACTGCAAATTGGTATAATTTTCTAAAAATAGCAACATTAAAAACAGTATAAGCTCTTTAACTAGATGTCACCCATGAAAATTGATCATGTTCATTTCTATGTTGAAGATGCTACAGTTTTTTCTGATTGGTTAGTCAACATTCTTGGCTTTCAACGGGTCGCTAGTGGCAGTAGTCACCATACCTACACAGAAGTTGTCAAAAGTGGCTCAATCACTTTTGTTATCTCTTCACCTCTGACATCAACAAGTCCTATTGCTGAGTTTTTGCGTCTACATCCTCCTGGGGTGGCTGACATCGCTTTTCTTGTAGAAGACCTCGAAGCAGTGATTGAGAATGCGATCGCTCAAGGAAACCAAGTGGTAAAATTACCTCAGGAGCAATTGCAAAGACAGGGACGGCTAAAGTGGAGTAAAATCCCCTCCTGGGGTTCTCTGGTTCATACCCTAGTTGAGCGGGATGGCATCTGTGAGGAATCCTTTTTCCCGGCTCAGTTGAACTGGATCACGAATACTGCTGATGGTAAGGTACCCTCCCTTAGTAGAGAGGCAAACCAGGTCAATAACAATCCTCAGACCATGTTCACCACCATTGATCATGTGGTACTTAATGTAGCGGCTGGTGAGTTAGAACGGGCAGTAAATTGGTATCAACAAGTGCTGGGATTTTGCCCACAACAAATATTTTCTATTAAGACACAACAGTCTGGTTTATACTCTCAGGTCATGGTTAATCCCACTGGTGAGGTGCAGTTGCCGATCAATGAACCAACGTCTGCTAATTCCCAGATTCAGGAATTTCTAGATTTCAATGGTGGACCAGGAATCCAGCATATTGCTCTTAGAACTAGCAATATAGTAGAAGCGATCGCTCAACTCCGTGGTCGAGGTTTGCCGTTTATTGAAGTTCCTTCCAGCTACTACAGCCAGTTGCGGCAAAGACCAGGGGGCTCTAATTTACCCTTACCAACAGCAGAATGGGAAGAAATTGCTACCAGAGAAATTTTAGTAGATTGGCAGCAACAGTTTCCCCAAGCTTTGTTACTTCAAACCTTCACCAAGCCCATTTTTGGGAAGCCTACGTTCTTTTTTGAAATCATTGAGCGCCGCTGTCAGGCCAAGGGATTTGGAGAAGGGAATTTTCGTGCTTTGTTTGAAGCAATTGAGCGGGAACAGAACAAGCGAGGAAGTTTAGGAACTGGTGAATTATCCAGGTGAATTCAAGCTATTCCAGCTCGATCCCTTTTTCCTGCAATTTGGCTAAAAGGGCTTGCATCTGTTGTCGTTCCTGAGCCAACAAGGCTTCAGCTTGCTCTGCTCTCGATTCAGCTTCTTGCTTCCCTTGGGCTAACTCAAGATAGGTAGCAAAAGGCTTGCCATCCGGTTGATAGATCTGGAGTTGTGTACCACTCATATCAAACCGAATCCCCAATCTCGGACTCACCCAATCGCTGATCGAGTCAATCACCTCTAACTTACCCTGATTACGCAGCCAGCCACTCAAGTCCACTTTATCTGGGTCATAGAGATAATACTCTTCAACCCCATAGCGGTCATAAAATGCCAGTTTTTTGGCCATTTCGGTGAGGGTGTTTCCTGGAGAGAGTATCTCAAACACCACTTGTGGGGGGATATTATCTTCTTTCCACTGTAGATAGGAACTACGATCACCTTTGGGTCTACCAAAGATCACCATCCCATCAGGAGCAGTACAAATTTTATTATTGCCTTCTACGGGATACCACAGTAAGTCTCCTACCACCAAGACATTAGGGTCATCCTGAAACAGGGCATCTAAACCGCCTTGAATTGTGACAATCCAGCGAAACTGTTTAGTATTGTCTGACATCGGTTTTCCATCACGTTCGGGGTAGATGACGTCTAGTTTAGTCGGAGAAGATAGGGGTGCAACCATGGCTTGACCTCTGCTATAGTATTCAGATTATTGACGGTTGACGGTTGAGTGTTAAAGGTTTTGGGCAAACCCATCAACTATTTCTTCCAAGGAAACTTGGTACCCATCTCAGTTAGGGCAGAAAATACCAGATACAGGATAAGTAGACCAACAGTAGCTAGAAACAAAACGATATCATTGTCCATAAAATTAAGGGAATCGGGAATCGGGAATCGGGAATCGGGAATCGGGAGTAGGGAATAGGGAATAGGGAGCAGGGAGTAGGGAACTCAGAAAACTATATCCCCTTGTGCGACATCAGATACCAACCAAAACCAAAAAATCGAAACGCCCAGCATCCAGGTAAATGTCCTAATGGTGCTTGAGTAATGTCAAAGATCAGATCTTTGTAACTATCCATCTGCCAACCAACACGCTTGACAAACTCAACAGACTCATTAGATATGATTCCAGAGTCTTGTCTTGATAATTTTTCTACAGATTGTTTATTATCAATATAAATTTTCTTTTGGATACTAAATCCAAATTTATCGTAACTATATTTACGCCATAATTTATCAATAGCTAAGAGGTCAGTAGTGGGAAAGTTTTTGATCTCTTCTGGTCTGATCCAATCTCCCTCTTTACGGCCAACTACTTCTAGCATTACAAGGTATGTCTCATAGTCTGCTTCTCTCCACTTACCTTCCGAAAGAAGCTGCTGTAGCTTTGAATAATCAACGCTATGTCTTGGATAAGAATTATCGTTACTCATCGTAATACCTGCCGAAGTTTTACGTTAATATCCTAAATTAGGAGAGCCAATGAGCGCCAAGCTACCTGTTCAGTGAAAATAAGCGCGTTTGTATTTGAGATGTAAACCTAGGAGATCTTTTTTTACTGTCCAATAAAACTCCGGATCTCTTTCCCCTCCTGGGAGGGGTTAGGGGTGGGTTCCTTTTGCCTCTTGCCTCTTGCCTCTTGCCTTTTTCGGCAATTCGTGTGTTTACAACCCAGATACAAATGCTATAGCCGGTATTCAACCTTCCTCCTGTTCTTGCTCAACAGATAACAATTGGTCAAGGCAACCCTGAAACTCTTCGAGAGAAGCAATAGTAATTCCTTGTCGATGCAAGGTTTTCAAGACAGAGACCGACTTAATATGGTTAATTGTCTCAATCAACTCCCTTGGCACATCCTCAAATCGTACCTGAAGCACTTCCAAAAGAGTCTCTCGACTAGTTTGGAGAATGCCTTCTTCCATCCCCTCTTGACGAGCAAGGCGCTCTATACTGGTAACATAGGGCATTGTACTTTCTTCCTCAAAACCTCTGTTCTTGCTCAAGAGACAGCAATTGGTCAAGCCAACCCTGAAACTCTTTGAGAGAAGCAATAGTAATTCCTTGTCGAAGCAAAGTTTTCAACACAGAGACCGACTCAATTTGGTTAATTGTCTCAACCAACTCCCTTGGCACATCCTCAAATCGTACCTGAAGCACTTCCAAAACATTCTCTCTACTACTTTGGAGAATGCCTTCTTCTATCCCCTCTTGACGAGCAAGGCGCTCTATACTAGTAACATAGGGCATTGTGCTTTCCTCCTCAAAACGTCTGACTATCTTATAGCAAAGGGAACAGGGAACAGGGAATAGGGAACAGGGAGTAGGGAGTAGGGAGTAGGGAGTAGGGAGTAGGGAATATGGCATCAAAATTTTCTCAATTTCTACACGGATTGCTATATCAAAACCTTTGTTAACCAATAACTATCCAGCCAATTCCTGTTGAACGTCTTTAAAAAACTTTGCGATCAGCGAAGCTGATCGGCGAAGCCGCGCCAAAGGCGATCGCGTAGCGTGACCATTCGCGTAGCGTGGCCTAAAGGCCAAGGTCAATCGCAAAGCGGTTCCAAACTGAAGTTCCCCCGTGCATTTGTACTACAAGGCCAGTGAAAGGCTATCCTAATCAGGGATTTGGGTGACCAATCCCTGACCCTTGTGTGTCCATGTAATCTTTCGATTTTCTTAAGATTTAGGTGAGTTATAACTAAAAGAAGTGGGGGGAGGGTGGGGAGGGGGGGGAGAGGGGGAGATAGGGAGATGGGGAGATAGGGAGATAGGGAGATGGGGAGATGGGGGATATTTTTATTAAAGGTAATTGTCATAAAATGATATTAGCTTTCTATTGCCAGATGAAATTGATCTTTATCCGACTTCCGACTTCCCTCTTCTGAGAGGTTGTCTGAGAAGTCTCATTTGCTACATCCAAGCCCCCTAAATCCCCATCTGTAAAAAAGCGAAGCATCCGCTAATTCCCCCCAGAATTGGGGGGTTAGGGGGGCGGGGGACTTTTAGAAGCAAATTGACTCTTGTTCCCCCCAAGCGAGGGATTGCTCGCTTGGGGGGCTAGGGGGGCAAAATTCAGTATAAAAAAACTTTTCAGATATCCTCTGACTTCTCTGTTCCCTGTTCCCTGTTCCCTGTTCCCTGTTCCCATAACTTCTAGTTTCACATCTAAACTGATAATTATAAAACCACTAATCAAGAAGTAAATTAGGTCAAAACTTATGGTTAATTCCCAACAAAATATAACTATTACTAAGGAAGATATTTGGCATCAAGTTAAGCTATCGGGTAATATTCCTGATCTAGTTGAGGAGATTCTTAATCGTCAGGTGATCAAGGATGCTGTCGATCAAGCGGGGATAACTATTGAGGTTGAAGAACTTCAGGAAGTAGCTGACCAAACGCGATTAATGAACAACCTCAGTAGTGCTGAGGAAACTTGGGCTTGGTTAGAACAACGTGGTATGTCTCTGGATGATTTTGAGGAGGTTGTCTATGACACGGTTACCTCTGGAAAGTTAGCTGATCATTTATTTGCGGATAACGTTGAGTCTTATTTTTATGAAAATCAGTTGGATTATGCCGGTGTGGTGATGTATGAAGTGGTATTAGATGATCAGGATTTGGCTCTAGAACTTTTCTATGAAATTCAGGAAGGGGATGTGAGTTTTTATGATGTGGCTCACGAGTATATTCAGGATCAGGAGTTACGTCGAAAACTTGGCTATCGGGGGATAATGTACCGTAACGATTTGAAGCCCGAGATTTCCGCTGCTGTTTTTGCTGCTAATCCCCCAGAGGTGCTTAAGCCGATTGTGACTGCTCAGGGGGTGCATTTGGTTTTGGTGGAGGAGATTGTTAAAGGGGAATTAGATGAGCAGCTCAAGTATCAAATTATCTCGGATTTGTTTAGTGCATGGCTCAAGCAACAAATTGGGAAAGTTGAGGTGGTGAAAAATCTGGAATCAAAGTTAGACGACTAAATTTAGTAGATATTGCTGAATTAATCAAATAATCCTCTGATAGATACCAGAGGATTATTTGATACCTAATTAGGTATTTTGTTATAACACTTTTTCAGCAGCGTCTCCCAGCATAGCAGCGATTTATTCGGCTGATACTTAAGTGAACAGATAATTTATTTCTAGTTCAGCCGAATTGTAGAGCTGAGATTGTAATCCTAGCCATTGATAATAGTTATCCATGGGTTACTGGATTGAAATTATAATCGTGCTGGTCTTTATCTGATTACTATTACTGGGCGAGGGGGAGTGCACTCTTTAACAACAACCTTAACTTCACCATTTGGAGAGACAGTTGTTGTTACTGTTCTTGTTCCACCGATGATACCGTTGATATTATGCTCATCAAGTTCAGTAATGAAGCTTTCAGAAACAGGTGCAATAGCAAGGTCAGAGATTGTAATGTTAGCCATTCGTCAATGTCCTATTTACAGTAATTATTCTTGTTTAGGATTAGACCTTTTATTGCCTCATCCCATGACTATCCTCTCGAGTTTATTCCAGGATTGCAAGGGGTTAATCAATTAAAAAAGTGACAAAAGTAATTCAGTTATATCTTGGTCGATTGCAAGTATATATATACTAGGTGTTTAGAGGTTTTCTTGCCTTATTCCATGACTATACTCTAGGCTTTATTCCAGGATTTAAAGGGGTTAATCAATGAAAAAAGTGACAAAAGGAATTCAGTTGTGTCTTGGTCGATTTGAAAAATAACCCTACTAGTGGGTCAAGTCATAACAAGTATCAAGTAAACCTGAACAAATATCTAAGTTTTGAGAAACTAAATTCAATTAGTTATATTCTTTTTGCTTCTGGGTCGCTCCCTTGAAAGCTAGACCTGATCAAACCTCATCAAACAATTCCACCCAAGATAAACCTTGGGTGGAATAAGAATCAGTAGTATAGCGCTATGGGCAAGGCAAGAGGCAAAAGGCAAAAGTTGACTACAACAGCTAGTGGTGCTTGTATAAATGTCAAACACCTTAATACGTAGTGCTATAGAGTTCCAGGGATAGAGTTGAGTTAATTGACATTAGGTATTACTGCTTGGGAATCAAAAGCGATCGCGTAGCGTGACCTACGGTCAATCGCGTTTGGCCGTAGGCCACGCTAAGCGATCGCGCAGCGTCGGCAAAGCCGAAAGGGTGACCATTCCCGTAGCTTCGCCTTTTGGCCAAGGTCAATCCCATAACTTCCGTTTACTGTAGCGCTATATATATAGCCTCCCATTGCTGATTACTTACAGGGGTTTGCAAACCCCTGTAGTTTGTTATATAGTTTTAATTGCGTTACAAAATTTTAGGGAAATAGTTACAAAACTTTATATAAAACTGTAGAAAAATTAGGTTTTTGGATTGATTTACAAAGTGAGAGTTGTTCCGGGTTAAATCATCCCGCATCAATGCAACGCCTTATAGTCAATATAACCAAATAAGGATTATAAAATGTTAGCCACCAAAGATGTAATAAGCAACGATCTCGATAAGTCCTTAAACTTTTACGTAACTGATCAACACAACCCTTTAACACGTTACTCCAAAATCTCTAGCACTATTATCTTTATTGACTCAGGGGTTGATGATTATCAGAGTTTAGTTGATGGTACGGTACCGGGAACTGAGGTAATTGTCCTGGAATCTACACAGGATGGTGTGGTACAAATTACCAAGGCTCTGCAAGGACGCACTGATATTTCTGCTATTCACATCGTTTCTCACGGTTCACCGGGGTGTTTGTATTTAGGGAATAGCGAACTTAGTCTAGATACTTTAAACCATTACCTCCCTCAATTAAAAACTTGGTCAACCACTGATTCAGCCACTCCTATTCTGCTCTACGGCTGCAATGTTGCTACTGGAGATGCTGGTACAGAATTGTTGGAACGACTACACCAAATAACTGGTACTGAGATTGCCGCTTCTGCGAACCGCACGGGTAATGCTGCCTTGGGTGGTGATTGGAATCTAGAATGTTGTACGGGTCAGATTGCTGTAGATTCAGCATTTTTGCCAGAATTGATGCAGGTATATCAAGGAGTTTTTGCTGTGTCCTTTAGCAACGCTAACAACTTTACAGTAGGAACTGGTCCTGCTGCTATTGCCACCGGAGACTTTGACGGTGATGGTGATTTGGATTTAGTAACAGCGAACTCAGACTCTAATAACGTCTCGGTGCTGTTAAATAATGGCGCAGGAAGCTATACCTTAAGTGGGAACTTTGCTGTAGGACGAAATCCCGTTGACATTGCTGTGGGAGACTTCAACAAAGATGGTAACCTGGATTTGGTGACAGCAGACTTCGGTACTCCTTTTACATCCTCGACTGATAACACTGTCTCAGTATTGCTAGGAAATGGCAATGGCAGCTTTGGTCCTGCCACCCAAGTCAACGAAGGAGATATTCCTCTATCCGTGGCCGTGGGGGACTTCAACCGCGATCGAGATTTGGATATAGCGGTAGGAAGATTTTCCTCACCAGGTATAGTCTCGGTGTTGTTCGGAAATGGGACGGGGAGCTTTCCACTTACTAACGACTTTACCACCGGGGTTAGTGGCTTTTCTACCTCTGTGGGGGACTTCAACAACGATGGTAACCTGGATCTAGTCACAGGAAGTGGCAGCAACCAAGTCTCGCTGCTGTTAGGGAACGGCACAACAACCTTTCAGCCTAGTATATCGATTCCAACAGGTGTGTCTTTTGCCGCTCCTGATGCTGTGGGAGACTTCAACAAAGATGGCAATCTGGACTTAGTCATAGGAAGTGGTTCTGGTGCTGAGAACGACATCGCAGTGCTGTTGGGCAATGGAAATGGTACCTTTGGTTCTCCCATACCATTTACAACCGGTGGAGGTTCTGAAGTCACCGTGGGGGACTTCAATAATGATGGCAACTTGGACATTGCTGCAGCAAGTGATGATCAAGTCTCACTGCTATTAGGGAATGGTGCAGGAGGCTTTACCCCTTCTGGTCAGTTTGATGTGGGCAGTAATCCCTCTTCCATCACCGTAGGGGATTTCAACGGCGATGGTAAACCAGACATTGCGACGGCCAACTCTGGCTCCAACAACGTCTCAGTATTGCTCAACACTAGTTCCATGTTTGCTTTAGGTTCAACAACTCAAGTAGGGGACTTTCGAAACGATACTGACTACTTAGTCGCTGATGTAAATGGGGATAATCAGTCTGATATCGTTGAACTTTGGAATAATAACAATAAGTTCTTTGCTGCCACTTGGATTAGTAATGGTAGCGGTGGATTTAACCTCGGCAGTAATACAGCAGTAGGGGACTTTCGAAACGATACTAACTACTTAGTGGCTGATGTAAATGGAGATAATCAGTCTGATATAATCGAGCTTTGGAATAATAACAATAAGTTCTTTGCTGCCACTTGGATTAGTAATGGTAGCGGTGGATTTAACCTCGGCAGTAATACAGAAGTAGGAGATTTTCGAAACGATACTGACTACTTAGTCGCTGATGTAAATGGTGATAATCAGTCTGATATCGTTGAACTTTGGAATAATAATAATAAGTTCTTTGCTGCCACTTGGATTAGTAATGGTAGCGGTGGATTTAACCTCGGCAGTAATACAGAAGTAGGAGACTTTCGATCCGATACTGATTACTTAGTCGCTGATGTAAATGCGGATGGTGAATCTGATCTAATCGAGGTTTGGAATGATAACAATAATTTCTTTGCTGCGACTTGGATTAGTAATGGTAGCGGAGGATTTAGCCTGGGCAGTAATACACAAGTAGGAGACTTTCGAGAGGATACTGATTACTTAGTCGCTGATGTAAATCCGGATGGTAACTCTGATCTAATCGAGGTTTGGAATGATAACAATAATTTCTTTGCTGCGACTTGGATTAGTAATGGTAGCGGTGGATTTAGCCTGGGCAGTAATACACAAGTAGGAGACTTTCGATCCGATACTGATTACTTAGTTACCGATTTAAATGGTGATAATCAGTCTGATCTTGTTGAACTTTGGAATAATAACAATAATTTCTTTGCTACTAGTTGGTTAAACATTTAGTTGGTTAAGCATTGCTTAAAAACTAACCTAGTTCCGTAGGGGTGCATCTCAATCCATGCTGTTTCACCCGGTGGGTGTAACGGGCATCTTGGTGGAACGGGCATCTTGCCCGTTTCATTTCGGGACGGACTGTCCCAATACTGGCTACTGATAAAATCAGGGGGAGCCTGTCCCTAAAGCACTACTAGCAACTTTTTTACTAATCCCCCAGAGGTGCTTAAGCCGATTGTGACTGCTCAGGGGGTGTATTTGCTTTTGGTGGAGGAGATTGTTCAAGGGGAATTGGATGATCAGCTCAGGTATCAGATTATTTCGGATTTGTTTAGTGGATGGTTGAAGCAACAAATTGGTAAAATTGAGGTGGTTAAAAATATGGAATTATCGACTACAACGTCAGAATAATAAATTTAGTAGAGAAAACGTCATAAAACCATTCCACCCAATATAAATTTTGGGTGGAATCAGAATCAGTATTAGAGTTAAAGGGATAGAGTTGAGTTAATTGACATTAGGTATCACTGCTTCAGAGTCAATAGCGTTCGCGTAGCGTGACCTACGGTCAATCGCCAAGCGTGACCATTCCCCTAGCGTGGCCCAAAGGCCAAGGTCAATCCCATAACTTCAGTTTACTGTAGCGCTACATACCTATGCTCTGAATAACTCAATGGCTATATTATCGTTATGCCATCAGTTGATCAGCTTTCTGCTTGCTTTAGGCAGGCGCTTTAGTAATGAACCTGCACCGAAGGCACCAACCAAAGCTAATGTACCCCAGGCAGCACTCGGTTCAGGAACTCTGTAGCTCAGGGGGTAGGGTGTAGGGTGTGGGGTGTAGGGTGTGGTGAAAATAGAAAGTACGATATGCTCATCTTTCCCCTAGAAAAGATGGGGGATGCCAACCATTAATTGTCCATCGAAACCGTGCTTCTACAACAAGGGGATTATTCATTTTGAGCGTAATGACTGTTACTCGTCCCACAGGGGTTAGTCCTTGAATTTTTGTGAAATCCACATTCCATGAGAAATGTTCATCCCAATTCTGAGTGCGGGGATTAAATAAGTGAACAGTTTGATTGGTTAAAGGGTCGAGGGCAACAGTTGTATCCGATTTAAATTGGTTGCAGGTATAGCAGGCGAGGCAAACATTGGAAAATATGCTCTTTCCCCCAATAGAGCTGTGGGAAAATGTGATCGTAAGTTAAAGGAATACCACTATTTGCCTCACTGGTTTGACAATAACAACAATAACGGCGATCTTGGCGATCAATCTCATTCTTCAAAGATATTGGAATATAGGCCATGAGGTTACACAATACTTTGAGGAACTGGGTAACCGCGCCATTTCAGGAGAGCCGCTGCATGAGCTTTGCGTAGCATAAAACGATCTGCTGAAATCTTAAGCTGCTCAAGTTCAATCTGTTCTGCATCTGTTAAAGAACGCTCTTGATTTTGAGCTAACAACCAGTAGTGACGCTCCATTTCTTCCGGTGTTTTTTTACTCTGGGCGATGGGCCACAAAGCTTGGTCTTCCAACCTATCTAAGGCAGCTAGATCTGCTTGAAATTCTTCAGGTACATCAGACCAATTGGGGGGACTACCAATTTGTAAAGCATGGAGCATGACAGCTTCAAGAGAGCGTTCAGTTGCTTGGGCAGTGTTGACCAAGCGCTGATAGAGGAAGTCAGGAATTTGCAGGGTAATGGTTGTTGAAATAGAATTCATGACGGGAGCTCCTGAAAGCGCAGTCCGTTAAGAGTCTATTGTAGCTCAGGGGGTAGGGTATTGGCTTCAATGTGGTTGAAGCTATTCAAAAAGAGGAGAATGCTGATCTTGCCAAAAAGTGGTCAAAACTTCTGGAAGAAGGAACAAACAAGATGGCCTATGACATCTTATCAGTGCCGACCGAAGATCGTGAGTCTGTGATAGATCAGCTTTATAACCCAGAAGGAAGACTGAGGAAGAAAGTCTCTGTTGAACGTGCTTATAATGAGGTCAAAGCTGAACGACTGATCGATGCTGAACTAGAATCTTCTGGTAATAGTAATGATGCTTCTGGTGAAGCTGTTGATGGAGAGACTAACGACTCAGATATGGGGAAGTGTATGCAAAGGGCTTCTAAGGAAATAGTAGAAGGTTACACGAAAACAGCGATTTATTTGTGTGACTCTGGAGTTTTATTCAACAAGAAGACTCAGAATATTATTGATCAGCACGAAATGTCTATAGCGTTTCTCGCAGTAATGAGGTACATTATTATTTGACACTTATTCTCTTCAAACCCTCTTTACTATTGCATGCACGCCTATTGCCTTTTGCCTTAAAGGGATTAGCTTTTTCCTCATGACTCTGAGAATTGCATAATTTGTGCTTGGAATTGCAGGATAGAGTTTGTACCAGGGGACTTGCTAATAATTGTCTTATCCCCCACACCCCACACCCCACGCCCCACACCCCACACCTGACGTCTTTGTAAAAAACATACCCTTGAAAGCTTCTCCCACTTCTCCCTAAAAGAACCTAATCCCTAGTGCCTGATTATCTTGATCCAAAAATTAAATCAAACTTTACACAAACAACATAAAAATCCACCAAAATCTAAAATTAGATAAAAATCATCCAAAAAAACGACAAAATAAGCCACAAATTGGCCAAAATCATCCAAAAAATCCACAATACTAGGTTAATTTGACGATTAAAACCAACATAAAAGCCAACATCCACCCTCGATCATCAAAACAATGAGTTAAAGACTTTTTAGTTACAGATATGTCAGGACATCAGTCGAAACCTGATCTTGAGGGTGCATGTACTAGTACAGGTAAGGTTGCTGAATCAGGCCGGTGACTTAATTGCCAGCTTAGAAACAGGGGCATCATTTGGGGAATTGACCTTGTTTCCCTCCGCTGACTTAGCCAGCTATAGCGCTAGAGCTTCTCTGAAGCTAAAGCTATGCTTTGTACCGGGGGAAGTCTTGTTTCCCCTGATCAATAAGTATCCCGAAATCCGAGAGCATTTTTGGAGTCAGGCGCAAGCTCGTAATGCCCTACTAGTTAGCTCCCCTACTCCCCCTATCACTCCATCTGACTATCCCCCCATCTCCCCATCCCCCCATCTGACCATCTCCCAGTCTCGGTCTGGGGAAGCCAAGTCCCAGAAATCCCAGAAAAAAGTTAGCAAAGCTTACTTTCCTAACCCGACCCAGCAAGCAGGGCATTTATGGCAACGGGTAATCCGACGCTATCCGTTTTTTGCCCAGCAGAGTGGCTCTGACTGTGGTGCCGCGTGTTTGGTAATGGTATCTCGCTATTGGGGTAAACGCTTTAGTGTGAATCGCTTGCGGGATATCGCTAATGTTGACCGCAATGGCGCATCATTGCGAGGACTATCAGCAGCAGCGGAAAGTATTGGCTTTTCTACTCGTCCAGTTAAAGCCAGTCTTGACCAGCTAGCGAAGCAAAAATTGCCAGCTATAGTCCATTGGGAAGGTAAACACTATATTGTCGTTTATGAAATTACTCGGAAACGAGTGATTGTTTGTGACCCTGGCATTGGTCAACGTAGTCTCACCCATCGAGAATTTAACGCCGATTGGACCGGTTATGCACTGCTGCTACAACCAACAGCATTACTCAAGGATGCTAAAGAGACGAGTACTCCCTTCTGGCAATTCTTTGAGTTAATCAAACCCCATGGGTTAGTAGTGTTAGAGGTATTTCTTGCTTCCTTATTTATCCAGATATTTGGATTAATTACACCTCTATTCACCCAGCTAATTTTAGACCGAGTGGTGGTACAGCGCTCTGGGCTAACCTTAATGGCGGTGGGCTTAGGGCTGCTGATATTTAGCCTGTTTCGAGTGGCAATGATGGGGTTGCGGCAATATCTACTAGACCACACGGCTAATAAAGTAGATGCAGCACTGATTGTAGGATTTATTCGCCATACACTGCGGTTGCCTCTTTCGTTTTTTGAGTCCCGCTATGTTGGTGACATTATATCACGGGTTCAGGAAAACCGCAAGATTGAGCGGTTCCTTACCGGTGAGGCGTTATCAATTCTGCTGGATTTAGTAACGGTATTTATCTATGTAGGATTGATGGTTTGGTACAGCTGGAAAATGGCGTTATTGGCCTTAGTAATTGTGCCGCCATTCTTATGGCTAGCATTGATTGCAACACCGTTTTTACGCAGGATTTCCCGAGAAATATTTCAATCGATGGCTAAAGAAAATAGTTATCTAATTGAAGCGCTTTCCGGTGTAAGTACGGTAAAATCAACCGCAGTAGAACAAACAGTACGTTGGCATTGGGAGGAGTTATTAAATAAGGAAATTAAGACAAGTTTTGATGGGCAAGTTATCAGCAATCGTCTGCAAATTTTTAGTAATGCTATTGAAGCCGTAGTAACCACAAGCCTGCTGTGGTATGGAGCGTGGTTAGTGATTCAGAATCAGTTAACCATTGGACAATTAGTGGCATTCAATATGCTGTTGGGAAATATTATTACTCCCTTCAAGCGGTTAACCGTGTTATGGAATCAATTCCAGGAAGTAGTTATTGCTATGGAACGGATTAATGATGTGTTGGATGCCGAACCAGAGGAGGATTTGCTCAATCAAGCCCGTCAATCGTTACCATCCATTCAGGGTCACATTGCCTTTGATAACGTCACCTTTCGCTATCACCCAGAGAGTGATTTAAATGTACTGGAAAATCTATCATTTCAAGTGAAACCAGGACAAATGGTAGCCCTAGTGGGACGCAGTGGTTCAGGCAAAACGACGATTTCTAAATTGGTGTTGGGATTGTATCCACCCACAGATGGGAAAGTATTGATTGATGGCCTTGATCTTACCAGCCTCTCCTTAGGGTCTTTGCGATCGCAAGTGGGAGTAGTAGACCAAGATACGTTTTTGTTTGGTGGAACCATTCGGGAAAATATTAGCTTAGGTCATCCTGCCGCTAGTTTAGACGAGATTATAGAAGCAGCACGATTGGCAGGTGCTGATGAGTTTATTAAACAGTTGCCCATGGGCTATGAAACCCAGATTGGAGAAGGGGGAGGGACATTATCTGGCGGACAACGGCAACGGATTGCGATCGCACGGGCTTTGTTAGGCAATCCTAAGTTATTAGTCTTAGATGAAGCCACCTCCCATTTAGATGCAGAATCTGAACGGATTATTCAGCATAATTTCACTCATATTCTCAAAGGTAGAACAACATTCGTCATTGCTCATCGGTTGTCTACAGTCCGGAATGCGGATTTAATTTTAGTGCTGGATAGAGGAGTCTTGATTGAGAGGGTAACCCATCAGGAATTAATGGCAAAACGGGGACATTATTATTATCTTAATCATCAGCAACTTAGTCATGAATCATGAGTAATCCAGAAGAGTTTATCAGGTAATATCCAATAATTAATAGGCAAGTGGCAAGTGGCAAGACTTTACCTATAACTAATCCCAAATAACTAATAACTAAAATTATGCCCAATACCTTAAATGGACACTTAAATGGACATCGTCCAACTCACCTACAAGACACTAATCATGATCAAGATAGTTTCAACGCCCCAGACTTAGGTAAGTTTACTGATGATTGGTCTTACGCCACTAAAGAATTACTCGATAGTTTACCTCAGGTTTGGACTAGGGGATTACTGTACTTTCTAGTAGTATTTGTGTCTATTATTTTACCCTGGTCGATGCTCTATAAGGTAGATGAAACCGGTACAGCTAGAGGAAGACTTGAACCAAAGGGTAAGACCGTGAGGCTGGATGCTTCTGTAGCCGGTACCGTGGATGAAATTAAGGTTAAAGAGGGGGAAAAGGTTGAGGCTGGACAAAATTTAGTGATTTTGAAATCCGGGTTAGTTCGTACTGAATTGCAGGAAATTAACGATAAATTAAAAGGGCAATTGAGTAGGCGATCGCAGTTAGAATTACTAAAAAATCAGTTAGTGGTAGTCTTGACAACTCAGCAGCAACAAAATCAAGCCCAAGCCTTGGAAAAGCAAGCTCAAATTGACCAAGCGCGACAGACTATAACTGATCTTAGGAATTCCTATAACTTACAAAAAGACGAAAAATTAGCTCAAGTTAATCAGGCTAGGCAAACTCTTCAACTTAGTAAAACTGCCTCTAAGTTAATAGAAATTCGTTTAGCTAATGCCCAGCGAGAAGTGCAACGCTATCGTAAACTTTGGCAACAAGGAGTTGTGCCAGAAATTGATGTATTAGATAAGGATGATGTGGTACAATAAAGGCGACGCTTCTATGAACAAACTAAGTCTGATATTGAACAAGCTAAGTTACGGATTATGGAAGAACAAAGTAGTTATAAACGGACAATGGGTCAAGCCCAGGCAGATATTGAGCAAGCAAAGTTACGATTAAAAGAACAGGAAAGGAGTTATCAGAGTATAATTCATTCCGGTAAGTTATCAGTACTTAAAATAGAAGAACAACTGAATAATATAGAGACCCAAATTACTACCCTAAATTCAGAAATTTCTCAGAGTAAGCGTCAGATTGACTCCTTGCAGCTTCAGTTAAAGCAACGAGTCTTAGAGGCACCGGTCAGTGGAATGGTATTTCAGTTACCGATTCAAAGACCTGGTGCTGTAGTGCAGCAGGGAACTATGGTAGCAGAAATTGCCCCAGAGGATTCATCATTAATTATTCGAGCCCAGATGGCAACCACTGAAAGTGGTTCTTTAAAGAAAGGAATGCCAGTTAAATTGAAATTTGATGCCTATCCGTTTCAAGAGTATGGGGTGATAGCAGGAGAATTAGTGGAAATTTCTCCAACTACCTCTGAGGTGGAAACGCAAAATGGAAAGGTAGCAGCATACAACATAGAAATTGCCTTAAATCAAGATTGTCTTCCCACAGGTAAGGAGTGTATTGGGTTGCGTCCTGGAGATACAGCGACTGCTGAGGTGATTGTACGCCAGCGTCGGATTATTGATTTTATTCTCGATCCGTTTAAGAAGTTGCAGCAAGGAGGTTTGAAATTATAGGTAATTTCCGGGATGTCATATCAGTCAATTCAGGGCATTATCAATTAGTGCAGTTCTCAATTGCTTGAGGTACTTTCATCTTCGGTTTTAGGGAGCTGGGAGTAGGGAAAGAGAGGGAAGTGTGGGAGGTGTGGGGGGGGTGGGGAGCAAGTGGTGTGGTTTCCACCACTCGCTATTGCATCAATACAATGTATTTAAAAATACCAAATTCTCGTCAACTACTTCTTCTCTCTCCCCACACTCTTCTTGTCTCCCCCCTCTCCCCACACTACTCCCTCTCCCCACACTCTGTTCCCTATTCCCTATTCCCTATTCCCTATTCCCTGCACCCAGCACTATAAATTTCACAGTTTAAATTACTAGGATAAACACGATGTCACCAGCTATCACAATTACCAAAGACGATATTCTTGAAGAAGTAAAGCTATCTTGTAAGATTCCTGAGATTATCGAAGCAATTACTATCCGCAAGTTAATCGCATCTGCTGCCGCTGAGGCGGGTATCCAAGTAGAAACAGAAGAACTTCAAGACGCAGCAGATCAATTCAGGATACTTAGCCAACTCGGGAGTGCTGAGGAAACTTGGGCATGGCTGGAAAAACATGGTATGACTTTAGAAGAGTTTGAAGCCATGGTATACAATGGCGCTATTTATGGAAAATTAGCTAAGCATTTATTTGCCGATAAAGTTGAAGCATATTTCTTTGAAAATCAGCTAGATTATGCTGGTGTGGTGATGTATGAGGTAATCATAGATGATGAAGATTTAGCGATGGAACTATTTTATGGAATTCAGGAAGGGGAGATGAGTTTCTATGATGTTGCTCATCAGTATATCCAGGATAAAGAATTACGTCGCTCTGGGGGATATCAAGGAGTAGTAAGTCGTGAGCAGATCAAGCCGGAGATTTCTGCTGCTGTCTTTGCAGCAAAACCACCGCAGGTTATCAAACCCATTGTGACCTCTAAGGGAGTACACCTGATTTTGGTGGAGGAGATTATTGAACCGCAATTGGATGATAACCTGCGCTCTAAAATCCTATTAAATTTATTTTCTGAATGGACTAAGCAACAGGTTGAGCAATTTGAAGTTACGAAAAACCTTGACTTAGCTTACCAAGCTGCCTAGGTCTTGAGTGGAATGTAGAATGTAGAATTATCAATTCTCAATTCTACATTCCACTCTTGGTCTTTAGCCTCCTGAAATTAAATGCCCCCTGATGCTGATCAGAGGGCATTTTTGATGATTTATTTTTCTAAGTTAAGTTCTCTGGATTAAGACTGTATTGATAATTTAAATTAGCCCAATTGAGGAATAATAATAATAATAATTACAGTATCTTTTCGACCTCCATGAGTTAAATTAAGTTCATTATCGCTTAGATCTTTGATAAAGCTTTCAGATTCTTTGGATGGAGCAATATCTGCAATTGTAATGTTAGCCATTTTTTAATTTCCTCGTCAATAATCTTAGTTTCAGTTGAGATGATCGTTTTCTTTGAGTCATCTTATTTATATCATATATTTTTTTTTCGATAATTTCAAGGGATATGCCACTATAAAAACGACCAAAAAGATGCATTTATTTCATTTTTTATTCCCAATCATGACCGTTTTTTTGTCAAAACTGTAAAAACAATCATTATTAAGCACATAATCTAAACAGTTATGTCTTTTTAAGGCTAGTCACTTCAGTCAAAACAAAACAGTACTAAAAAGCGATATAGCACTACCCATTAAGGTTAGGACATTGATAAAAGCTGAAAAGCTGTTATAGTAAACTTTTGCCTTCTGCCTTTTGTATGCAAGCCTTTTGCCTTGCCCGTAGCGCTATAACCTCCCTTTAGCCCAGACCAGGCTTAGGTCGCGCGTCCAAAAAAAAAGCCCGCCTGGGCGGACTGGATTTTCAAGGGAGTTTTTAAGTGTTAAGTTTTAACCCGACTTTGGAATTTGTATTAACCTCTCAACAAACCAGCTTCCTGCTCGATTCGGTCTAAAGCCTTCTTGGCTCTAAAAATAACTCTCAATAATGCCACCTGACTAGTCCAAGCTGAGCGTGGTAACAGGGGCAAGGGAGAATCTACATCAGTCTGAGAGTCATCAATGGATAACTCTAAATTACTAGTTTTCAAATTACTAGTCTTGTGATCGGAAACTGGAGTATTATCTAGCGCTATTGAATCAGTGGAGATATTAGTCATAGGAATGGCTTGCTCAAAGGGATAATTAGCTTGATGTAGCTTGATGTAGCTTGATGTAGGGTGGGCAGTGCTTGACAAACGATTCATGTGCTGGCCATAGCTTTGGTAGCCACTGCCCACCGAGGATTAATCACAAGCTTGATGTAGGGTGGGCAGTGCTTGACAAACGATTCATGTGCTGGCAGCTTTGGTAGCCACTGCCCACCTACGATTAATCACAAGCTTGATGTAGGGTGGGCAGTGCTTGACAAACGATTCATGTGCTGGCAGCTTTGGTAGCCACTGCCCACCTACGATTAATCACAAGCTTGATGTAGGGTGGGCAGTGCTTGATAGAGATTCATGTGCTGGCAATAGCTTTGGTAGCCACTGCCCACCTACGATTAATCACAATAGTGCAAGATCTTAAATTAACCACTAGTACTAGCTAACAATGGCACCAACTCTTCTTCGTCCTGCCAACCTTTTGGCCAAAGTATACGATCAGCACTAAAGTGAAGTGGATCATTGTCTGGCCAAGGAGCATCAATCGGTTCCTCAATCAGAACAAATTCGCCATTGTCAAAAGGGTTACCTTCGGCGCGATGCTTGATTTCAACTCGTTCCCGAATACCCTGTTTTTCCTGAGTAAGAGCGCGGTGGTGACAGTAAGGATTATTCCCTCTGCGGTCAAAGAAAACATGAGCAGTCCAACTGCAGCCACCACGACACAGTTGAGCAAATTCACAACTCTTGCAGAAACCCCACAGATGGTCTGTACCTTTAGGAGTATCAGCTCCTAGATTAAACCGCAACTCCTCGGTCTCTTCAATAATTTCACGCAGGGAGTGGTCTCGGATATTACCTCCAGTGTAGGCGGAAGTCGGCAATGAGGGACAACCTTTGATAGCACCATCGGCTTCGATGCCTAAGCTAGATAGTCCAGCATTGCACCCCTGCCAAAATGCCCAAGGATTCTCCTCTCCCCGTCCCCGCAGCAGTCGTTCATAGGGACCATAGTAACCAATATTATTACCAGCTTGAACCTTGACCCCTTCCCGAAAAGCCCGACGGGCCACCCGCGCTATCATCGGGTAAACATCTAGCAACTCATAGGGTTGCAGCAGAATGTCACTATTATCCGCCGCATTCCCCATAGGTACAGTCAACTGAATTTGCCAAGCGAAGACTCCTGCATCCCGGATACGCTCGTAAATCTGGGGAAACTCTGGTGCACTGAGGCGATTAATTTGAGTGTTACAACCAAAGGGGATACCGGCCTCTTTGAGATGGCTCATGGTCTTAAACGCCCATTGCCAAGAACCTTTCCTACCCCGCAACCGGTCGTGTGTGGCTTCTAAACCATCCACGGACACAGAAACTACTCGAATCCCAGCGTCTTTCATCCGGCGGGCTGTATCTAAGCTAATCCCAAACCCTCCAGTGGTCATGCCACAGACCATTCCAGCAGAAGTAATCGCTTTGGCAATATCGAGCCAGTCAGGACGTAGAAAGGCTTCACCTCCAATTAAGGTGACTTCTGTAATCCCAACGTCGGCCAGTTGTCTGACCATGTCTAGGGCTTCTGTAGTGGAAAGTTCTTTAGCCCTGGTATGACCAGCCCGAGAACCACAGTGTTGACAGGCTAAATTGCACTTAAGGGTGATTTCCCAGACGGCATAACTAATTCTGCGATAAGTCATCACAATTCTCCCATTTTAAGTTATTTCGAAAGAGGGACAGACATCAGCTGATACATGGTTAACCTGCACAGTTTAAGGGACTGGTTTTAGGGTAATGGGTAATAGTAAGCCAATCACAAATTAGATACTTTGGTGTCAAAAAACTACCAATTAAAGATATCAATTCAAGTAGGGTGGGCAAAGTGATATAATTTAGAGTATTCAAAATAATCAAAATTTTTTTTGCCCACCGGACGAGCTAAAAACTGGTGTTTTTTTGGCTACTCCCTTACCGACTAACTATCTGTAGCATCCATAAACTGAAATGGTATGATCTGTGTCTGTCGGAATCAACCTGAGCTTATTGCTCAAACTTCCTTAGAGAGTATCGTTTAGGACAGCGCCATACAGCAGCTGAAGCGGCGGCCAAATAACCCCATAAAGTGGCTGAATACCTCCCTTTATGCCCATAACTTGACTAGCCCCACCAAAAACAGCTTCTAGTTCTTGTTGATCAAGATCCCTCAGACCATCTTCAGCAGCACTTGACTCCAACAATTGGCCAGTATAGTCTTCAAGCTCCTCTTGGGTGAAGTCATAGCCAGCGCTTTGCACGATTTGGCGACATTCATCTTTACTGTTTACTCCTTGAATTTGGGCAC